>NZ_JAEQCT010000107.1:27297-76905 GCF_020738205.1 Microcoleus sp. PH2017_24_DOB_U_A | reverse complement strand
AATCTTGACTCCAGGCAAGTCTAATATATAGTCTAAATAAAAGTCCATGACAGTAAATGTATTGTTTGTTACATTATACACCATAAAGTCAGGAGAGCCCTTGTAATTGCCTCTACTCTCTCCATAGATAACCTTACTTAAATGCCACTGGTAACTCTACTTGACTGGGATTAATTAAACCGAAGTTATCCCCGGTCGGGGTACTTCCGGTTAAGCGTTTAATCGAGAGTTCAACATGACCCGCATCTGCTTCACAACCAATAAATTTTCGCCCTAATGATAAAGCTGCAACTCCAGTTGTGGAAGAACCGGAAAAAGGATCAAAAACTAGATCGTCTGGGTTTGTGCTTGCTCGAAGGCAACGCGCAACAAGTTCAATAGGTTTTTGTGTCGGATGCTTACCATAGAGTTTTTCATGTTTGCCAGGAGTAGACATTCGCCAAACATTCTTCATCTGTTTGTCGCCATTCTCAGCCTTCATTTCCTCATAATTGAATGTGTAACGTTCTTTTCCTTTACGTGCTTTTGTTGCCCATAGTATTAGTTCTGTTGAATGAGTGAAACAGCGGCACCCCAGATTTGGAGGTGGAGCAGGTTTTTCCCAAATAATGTCATTGAGAATACGAAAGCCAAGCTGCTGCATAGCAAATCCGACTGATGGATACACATGGAGAGTACCCGTTACCCAGATGGTACCAGTTGGTTTAAGAAGCCGATAACAAGCAGCCAACCATGCTTTGTTAAATTCATGGTCTAGTTCAACACCTTGACTGCGATCCCATTCCCCCTTGTTTACCTTGACCATACGACCAGCAACGCAGGTAATACCATCATTGGAAAGGTTGTAAGGCGGATCCGTCCAGATGCAGTCTACGCTTTCAGCAGGCAGCAAAGCCATGAGTTCCAAAGTATCGCCATGATAAAGGTGAGACAGTCCATCATGCGATCGCCAAACTAGCTCTGGCTTTACCTGTTCAAGTTGTACTTGTGAAGTCATAAGGCTTGTTTACTGCTTGGTTGATAGTCCAAAAGCACAATCTAGATTTTAGATTGGATTTGAAAGTTTATCACAAATTTCGATCGCCCAAGATCGATCGCACAAACCCACCCTATCCCTACCTCGCGTTGGTTTAAAATCTCCTCAGCCACCAAAAAGACGATATGCGCGATCGACCAAACGAAAAAACTGCGGTAATCCAGAAATAGAAAGCATACTATACCGTAAATTGCCCACACTGGAAAATATTCATCGTTTTCTGGGTAAAAATTGACCCATATCTAAACCATGAACTATATTAAAGACATGGATGCAGCAGACATGATCTAATCATGACATCCCGTTACCCACGAGGGTCGAGGAATTCCGGTAAAGACGTTCTGAATACCAAGATTTATATTTTGGCGAAGGCTCATTAACGAGCCTTTGTTATTTTAGGGCTTCGGTTTTTGCCGAACTTTTAATAAAATTTGAATTAAGGGCGATCCTCTTCGAGGGCTTCGCTAACGCATATTTCGAGATTTCGATAGAGGCCGATCGCATATTTTGCGCG
The DNA here is from genome assembly GCF_020738205.1 of Microcoleus sp. PH2017_24_DOB_U_A. Lineage (NCBI taxonomy): Bacteria > Bacillati > Cyanobacteriota > Cyanophyceae > Oscillatoriales > Microcoleaceae > Microcoleus > Microcoleus sp. PH2017_24_DOB_U_A. Next base: position 75,355 of record NZ_JAEQCT010000107.1, on the reverse strand, counting down.
AACCATTATGCAGTAGTATTAATTTGTCTCTCTTTCTTTGCAAATCTTTCATGCGACGGGATTCAATCTTCTACAAACTGTTCGGACAAGCGCCCACTTTGCTGTTCGATCTACTAGCGACAACTCCAGCAAATGCTGCCAATTATCGCTTTGACTCGGTTGCAGTCAAAGAACCTAAGTTTGAAATTGACGGCGTATTTTTGCCCCCAGAATCTGAGGAACCGGGCATTGTCTATTTTTGTGAAGTTCAGTTTCAGAAAGACGAACAGCTTTACGAAAGGTTGTTTGGCGAATCGTTTTTATATTTTTACCGCAATCGCAGTCGTTATAGGGATTGGCAGGCTGTAGTGATTTATCCATCACGCAGCGTCGAACAAAGCGATGTTTATCCTTATCGAGCTTTGCTCAACAGCAATCAGGTGCATCGGGTATGCTTGGATGAGTTGGGGGATATTCGCGCTTTGCCTTTAGGGATTGCGCTGATGGTGTTGACGACTGTCGGGGAGACTCAAGCACCAGCAGAAGCAAGATATTTGCTGAGCCGAGTGCAGCAAGAAGTTCCACCAGCAGCAGGTCGTGACATAATAGACCTATTAGCTACTATTTTGTCGTACAAATTTACATCGTTGAGTCGAGCCGAGGTGGAATCAATGTTGGGAATTACATTACAGGAAACGAGATTCTATCAAGAAGCTAAGGCGGAAGGACGGCAGGAAGGACGGCAGGAAGGACGGCAGGCAGAAGCCTGTGCCCTGATTGTTCGACAATTAACCCGTCGGTTGCGGCAAGAAATTTCTGAGGAAATGCGATCGCGCCTTGCCAATCTGCCCTTGTTAGTGCTCGAAGATTTGAGTGAGGCGCTGTTGGATTTTGCTACTATGGCGGATTTGGAGGCTTGGCTGGAGGTGCAGCAGTCGGAAAGATAAGAGTTTAGCGAGTTATGAGGGCTTCAATAGCTGATGCACTTTACTCGCTAAATTTCGTCAGCCTCATCTTGCTGTCGAATTGCTGACTCAATTTCGTCTGGATAAGCTTCACTATAAGCCCAAACATTTACCAAATCAGCAGCACTGAGATGGGGATAGCAATCTAGGATAAAAGCATCGGTAGCGCCGTCATTGCGATAGCTGGCGAGTAACCAAACGGGAATGCGAGTTTTGTCAATACAAGCATCACCGCCGATCGCACCGGGAGTTTTTGCGATCGGGCGGCCGCTGTTTTTGAGACTCTGGGTTAAGATGCTGATTGCCTCAGCTTTGTCGATCGGCGTTAAGGCCAAAAGTTGTGCTTCTAATTCTGGGATTGTCATAGAATCTATTTGATTTATGAATGGCTCTGGACTTGAATTTTGTTATGAAATACTTGATTCTGTTGGCGGATGCCATCCAGCACTAACCCACTGACTCCTGACAGTAACAGCAATATTATTGTTGAGTTGTAGTGCTGTTACTGTTGCGCGACCGCAGTCTGTAAGTCCAATAATTTCTGTAGAGTCTTCACTCCAAGCAAAATATTGTGACCATTGTTGAGTGCGCGGATTAAACAACTTAACGCGCGTTTGCGTGACCGCATCTAATGCGTCAGTTTGGGTTCCTTTGTAATTATTGCACAGACTACAAGCCAGCCAGAGATTTTCTTCCTCGTCAGTACCGCCCGTCGCTTTAGGAATAATATGGTCAATTTCCAATATTCCCAGGACATACATTTGTAAACTGCGACAATAACCGCATCGATTTTGAGCTTGTGTGCGAACTCTGGCTCTAACTTGTTCAGAAATTGCCATTTTGATTATCCTTTTAATGGTTCGAGCAACCCGCGCCGCACAGCTTCATTTAAGGATTGAGCTTGTCGTAATAGTCTAGCTTCATAGATGTGGATTAATGCTTGCAATTCTTGATGTTCTACAGAGGTAATCGTACCGGACTGTTGGCGATCTAGCAATTCATTCAATCGTTGTTCTTGGACTGGTTGCAGCCGGAGTTGAGTCAGACTGATTACTTCAGAATCAGACAATTCTGATACTGGTTTAGTGGTTGGTAAAAGGAAAATTTCCAGAGTTTCTACTATAATCTCACTCACGCTGCGGTGGCGTTGCTGCGCTAGTAATTCTGCTTGGTGATAGACTTCATCTGGCAAATTCAGGGTGATTTGGGCGGTCATAGGTCGAATGGCTATGAAACGAATATTTATATTATGCCATATTTTACTATTTGATATTTTCCGGTGTATCTAAAATTGCGTCTGCCTCGTCATTTTCGCGGATAGCTATTTCAATTTCATCTGGAACAACTGCCGCATAAGCCCAGGCATTTGCTAAATCAGTAGCCGTTAGTGTGGGATAGTTATCTAAAAGTCGAGACTCGTTCATACCCAACCGACGAAAGCTCTCCAGCACCCAAACAGGAATGCGAGTCTGTCTGATACAAGCATCACCGCCACAGACACCGGGGGTTTTGCTAATTCCTTGCCAGGTGTTAGCTAAGTTTTGGGTTAATAATTGGATGATTTGAGCTTTCTCGGTTGGCGTTAAGGCCAAAAGTTGTGCTTCTAATTCTTTGATTGTCATAGAATCTATGGTGAAAAGTTTTTTCTTAACAGGTAGCATCAAGGCTCCCTTCAGATTCAATGTCGAACTTTTTCATTATAGCTCCACAATTAAAAATCTGCATATCTAATATAAATTATTCTCACCTCTACCTAGAGAAGTATATTTTTCATTGCTGGCTTTCACCCCTCACAACCTCCAGCTTTTCTGCCGCGATAATAGCTGACTTGTTACTCAAAAATTAACGTTGATTTAAAGTTTGATTTAGATAAAACTGGTATACAATTCAATTGTTTGCTTGAAAAATATGGAGTAAACATAAATTACGGACTCCGACAAAGAAACCGGGTTTTTTCCCGAATCTGCGGGTTGCAATCAAGTATTTTTGTAAAAAACCCGGTTTCTCGGCCTCGATCGCACTTCAAAACAAAGTTAACCAAAAAACAAACAAAACTCAGGATTGAAAAACTTATGATGCTAGCAACGACCGAAATCCCCCAATTAAAGCCGCTTTCCGACTCAGAACTAGGCAAAATTAACGCTTACTGGCGATCGGCAAATTACCTTTCCGTCGGACAAATCTATCTCCTCGACAATCCCCTACTCAAAGAACCCCTCAAACTCGAACACGTCAAACCCAGACTCCTCGGACATTGGGGCACCACTCCAGGCCTCAACTTCATCTACGTTCACCTCAACCGAGTCATCAAAGCCCAAGACTTAAACGCTATCTACATCGCAGGCCCAGGACACGGCGGGCCGGGCTTGGTGGCTAACACCTATCTCGAAGGAACTTATACCGAATATTACTCGAACATTTCCCAAGATGAAGAGGGAATTCAACGGCTGTTCAAACAGTTCTCGTTTCCCGGCGGTATTCCCAGCCACGTCGCGCCGGAAACTCCGGGTTCGATTCACGAGGGCGGGGAACTTGGCTATGCCCTTGTCCACGCTTATGGGGCGGCCTTCGATAATCCCGATTTGATTGTGGCGGCGGTTGTCGGGGATGGGGAAGCAGAAACTGGCCCGCTGGCTGCTAGCTGGCATTCTAACAAGTTTCTCAACCCGGTTCGGGATGGGGCTGTGTTGCCGATTTTGCACCTGAATGGCTACAAAATTGCGAATCCGACGGTGTTGGCGCGCATTCCCCGCGAGGAATTAGAGAGTTTGATGGTCGGTTATGGCTACAAACCTTATTGGGTCGAAGGTTCAGACCCGGAAACGATGCACCAGTTGATGGCTGCAACGATGGATACGGCGATCGGCGAAATTAAGTCGATTCAGGAGGAAGCGCGCACGAAGGGCTATGCCGATCGCCCTCAGTGGCCGATGATTGTACTTAAAAGTCCCAAGGGTTGGACGGGGCCGAAAGAAGTTGACGGGAAGAAAACTGAGGGTTCGTGGCGATCGCACCAAGTTCCATTAGCTGAAATGGCTTCTAAGCCTGGCCACGTCCAACTCCTGGAAGATTGGATGAAAAGCTATAAGCCGGAAGAACTGTTTGATGACAAGGGTAAATTGATTGCAGAATTGGCGGAACTTGCACCGAAGGGCGATCGACGGATGGGGGCAAATCCCCACGCTAACGGCGGTCTGCTGCTGCGAGACTTGAAAATGCCAGAATTTGCAGACTACGCCGTTGACGTGCAAAAACCAGGCACTGTGATGGCAGAAGCAACCAGGGTGACAGGACGCTTTCTGCGGGATGTGATGAAACTGAATCAGGAGAACGCCAATTTCCGCATTGTTGGGCCGGACGAAACTGCTTCAAACCGCCTCGATCCGGTATTTGACGTAACTGGCCGCGCGTGGACTGGTAGTATTTTGCCGGAGGATGACGAGCACCTTTCTCCCGACGGGCGGGTGATGGAAGTCCTCAGCGAACATTTGTGTCAGGGTTGGCTGGAAGGCTATTTGCTAACAGGAAGGCACGGATTTTTCTCCTGCTACGAAGCATTTATTCACATCATTGACTCGATGTTCAACCAACACGCTAAATGGTTGAAAACGACTCGCGAAATTCCTTGGCGCAGACCGATCGCATCTCTCAACTACCTGCTAACTTCTCACGTTTGGCGGCAAGACCACAACGGTTTTTCGCACCAAGATCCGGGTTTTATCGACCACGTAATTAACAAGAAAGCGGAGGTGGTGCGGATATATTTGCCGCCCGATGCGAACACTTTGCTGTCTGTAACTGACCACTGTCTCCGCAGTCGCAATTATGTGAATGTGATTATTGCTGGAAAGCAGCCGGCTTTGCAATATTTGGATATGGATGCTGCGATTAAACACTGTACGGCGGGCCTCGGGATTTGGGAGTGGGCTAGCAATGATAAAGGTGGCGAACCGGATGTGGTAATGGCTTGTGCGGGTGATGTTCCAACCCTGGAAACTTTGGCGGCTGTTGACATTCTGCGCCGAGATTATCCTGAGTTAAAAGTGCGGGTGGTGAATGTGGTGGATTTGATGACGCTTCAGCCTTCGACAGAACATCCTCACGGTTTGTCTGACAAGGATTTTGATGCTTTGTTTACGAAGGATAAGCCTGTAATTTTTGCTTTTCACGGCTATCCTTGGCTGATTCACCGATTGACTTATCGCCGCAAAAATCACCCGAATATTCATGTTCGCGGTTACAAGGAAGAGGGAACAACTACCACGCCGTTTGATATGGTGGTGATGAACGATCTCGATCGCTTCCATTTAGTTGGTGATGTAATTGACCGCGTTCCGAAACTGAGTTATGCTGCGGCTTATGGGAAACAGGCGCTGCGGGACAAGCTGATCGAACACAGGCAATATATCACTAAACACGGCGACGATATGCCGGAAATCCGCGATTGGAAGTGGCCGCATGGTGGTGCTGTTGCGTCTGAAATGCCGAAGGAAACTAAGGATCCGACGGTGACGGGAGATCAGGGTGTGCGATCGGGTGCACCGGGTTAGGCGCGGCTTCTCTTTATCTGCGTGAATCCGCGTTAATCTATTGTCATCTGCGGTTGCAAAATTCTCTTTTTTTAACCGCAGATACAGGCAGATGAACACAGATTAACGCAGATGAGTTAGATTAATTCAAAAGGATAAGTAATGCTGAAAGAAATAGAAATCCAAAATTTTAGGTGTTTTGAGCAAATCAAAATTTCTGGGTTTGAAAGAGTCAATTTAATCGGCGGTAAAAACAATGCTGGTAAGACAACTTTGCTAGAAGCAATTTTTCTCAATGTTGCTCAAGATGCTGGAAGTATATCCGCATTAAAGACTCTTAGAATGGAATCTTCAGAATCAGTAGGATTAAGATATAAGAGTGCATGGGATAACTTTTTCTATTCGCTTAATAAAGATGCTATTATAGCAATTTATGGAAAAAATGAGAGTAATCTCGTACATAAAATAGAAATTTGGTTAGATGAATCTGGCAATGTGGAAAATATTTTTTCTTCCCAAAATGTAGAAAGATTAAGAGAGTCATTTTTGAAGCATAAAGATGATTTGTTAATCTTAAATATTAAATTAAGTCAAGGTAATAAAGAAACAGTTAGTTCCCCTGTAATAGCTACTTCAAACTCCTTAATGTCTCAAGGCAATAATTATTTTTTTGAACAACTTTTTATGGCATCTTGTATGAGGTCTTCTGGAGCCAATCTTACGGAAGAATTTGATCTGGCGCGTTTGAATGAAAAAGATAGCGAAGTTTTGAAAGCTTTTCAAATTATCGACCCTGCAATCGAATCAGTAGAGAGTTTTTATATTGGGGAACCAACACTATACTTGAGAAGAAAAGGCGAAAAGCGTTTGCCTCTTCCATTATTCGGAGATGCCATTAACCGAGTTGCAGACATTATCTTGAAACTGGTAAATAGCGAGCATAAAATTCTCCTGATCGATGAAATCGAAAATGGCATACACTATACAAACCAGCGAGAGTTTTGGAGAATGTTATTCCGATTAGCGGTTGAACTGGATACCCAGATTTTTGCGACAACTCACAGTTTAGAGATGCTTCAAGCATTTGCTGATGTTGGTTTGGAACCTAATCAGAAATGCAGCAGCGCCTATTTTGAACTAGCAAAGAAACCCAAAACAAATCAAATAATCGGTATCCGACGCGATTTGGAAACATTGAATTACGCACTAGAGCATCAAAAAGGAGTGAGAGGTGAGTAATATTGTCATAGTAGAAAGTAAAAATGATGCAATTTTTATGAAGGCAATGGTTGATTTTATTAACTGCGATATCCAGGTAGAACCACCTATCTATATAGATGATTATGAATGTTTGGAAGGTTTGAGCGAAACCAAGTTAATCACTACATTAAAAGCTTTAGAAGCCGACCTGCAAAAAAGAGATATAGAAAAAATAGGGATTATTATCGATATTGATAACTATTCAGAGCAAGAACGGCTGCAATTCGTAGATAGATGTATAAAACAAGTGTTTGAAGCTGAAAGCTTGTCAAGCACTAAACAATTTATCGATATTTGTACAACAGATCATGGAACAAATGCAAAATTGGCTTGTTACTTTACAAATGTGGGAGGTAAAGGTGAACTGGAAACACTTTTAAAGGCAATAAAAGCTAAAGATTCGACCTATGCTGATTGTTTGGATAGCTGGAAAACTTGCCTTGAAAGTCAGGGAAAGAAAATCAACCAGAAAGAGTTTGATAAATTCTGGGTTAGCAACTATATTAGATTTGATACTTGCTCAAATAAGGAACAGAAACAAGCTGGAAGGAAATGCAGTATGTCTGAGTTTGATTATGTTATGGAACACAAAAAAGATATTTGGGATTGGGATAATTCTGCTCTTGATGATTTGAAAGATTTTTTTAGGCTTTTTTGTTAAAATGATAAAATTCACATACAATGCAAACATATCCGCAAGGGCGAAGCATTCGCGCCTGTATCCTATCGACTATATGAGAGATTTTTAGCGCGAATGCTTCGCCCCTACAAAAACGGGATGATCTCATATCAAATCCGTAGGTATCGGAATTACTCATCTCTCTCTTCTCTGACTCTGCGCCCTCTGCGCCCTCTGTGGTTAATAAAAAAAATCCTGTTCAGCAATCAAATAAGATATTGATATGAGCTTAAAAATCTACTTTCTGCGCCACGGTGAAACAGTTTACAGCAAAAGTGGCGGTTTCTGCGGCGACCTCGATCCAGAATTGACAGCCGAAGGTTCTATGATGGCCGAACAATTTGGCGCAACTTACGCAAAATTGCCTTGGGATGCTGTTTATGTCAGCCCGATGAAGCGCACGATCGCAACTGCAACACCTTTGTGCAATACTGTGGGGATTGAAATGCAGCTTCGCGACGGACTTAAGGAAATTAAGTACGGCAAGTGGGAAGGCGAAACGGTTGAATATGTTCGCGAAAAATATGCTGAAGATTACATGAATTGGTTGACGGAACCGGCTTGGAATGCACCGACTGAGGGGGAAACTTCTGTGCAGATTTCTAGTAGAGCTTCCTTAGTTATTGCAGAAATTCAGGAAAAATACAAGAGCGGAAATGTTTTGGTGGTTTCCCACAAGGCGACTATTCGGATTATTCTGTGCGGTTTGTTGGGGATTGATTTGGGAAGTTATCGCAATCGCATTGCTGCTTTAGCCGCTTCTATTAGTATAGTTAAGTTTGATGTGCGCGGGCCGATGCTGGAGGTTTTGGGCGATCGATCGCACTTGGATGAAAACCTCCGCAATTTACCCGGTACTTAGAAAAGGTGTGCAGTCCCCACCTAGATTCTAAATCGCGCCAATGTAAGACAATCCTAAAATCGTACCTGCGCCCAAAATATGACCAAAGCAGGTGGTTCCCAAGACTGCACCCAAACCAAAACCGCCGAACATATTCGCTGAAGGCATTGCCCCACCTGTGCTCTGATGCTGGATTGTTAATTTGCCGAAAGCAATGGCTAGAATATTGCAGACAATCATAATCAGCCCAATGGTGGGGCTCCATTCTACGGTACGAGGCGCAACGGTTAATAAAATAGTTGTCAACATGGCGATCGGCTCCTTAAACTTTAATCAATGAAAATCTGATGACGAAGATATATCAAATAACCGTAACGCTTGACTACAGATTGCATTAATACTTAACATTTTGATAAATTCCTTAATAAAGTCGTCATTAGTGAATAGCTAACAATCAATACGGGTAGCCAGAAACCGCGTTTTTGAGCAAAATACACAGGTTCCAACCAGCAGAAAAGGTAAAAACCCGGTTTCTGAGGTTGGAGTGAGTAAGTCCTAAATTACCAATTCCCAATTACCAATTACCATGAAAATCTTAGTTTTAAATGCAGGTTCTAGCAGTCAAAAAAGCTGCTTTTACGAACTAAATGACACGCTTCCCGATCGCCCGCCACAACCTCTCTGGGAAGCAAAAATAGACTGGACTCACCGCGAAGGTGCGGGGGAGTTGCAAGTCACAACTGCTGCTGGTCATAGGTTTGAGGAAGAAATTGCCTCGGATTATCGCGCTGGGGCGATCGCTCGAATGCTAGAGACTCTGTGGCAGGGTGAAACTCAAGTTATTAACAGTTTAAACGAGATTGATATTGTCGGTCATCGCGTCGTACATGGGGGGGGAAACTATCAGCAAAGTACGCGAATTTCGCCGGAAGTAAAACAGGAAATCGCCCGTTTATCTGAGTTTGCTCCCATTCACAATCCGATTAACTTGGAAGGTATCGAAGCCGTTGAAAAAATCCTCGGTAATGTGCCGCAAGTTGCAGTTTTTGATACAGCTTTTCACTCGGATTTGCCGCCCGCTGCGTTTGTTTATCCGGGCCCCTACGAATGGCTGGAAGACGGGATTCGCCGCTACGGTTTCCACGGCATTAGCCATCAATATTGCGCTCGCAGGGCTGCCGAAATTCTGAACCGCGATTCTGCCGATTTGCGGCTGATTAGCTGTCATTTGGGCAACGGATGCTCTCTGGCGGCGGTTCGCGACGGCCTGAGTGTTGACACTACGATGGGTTTTACTCCTTTGGATGGTTTGATGATGGGGAGTCGATCGGGTGCGATCGATCCTGGTATCATAATTCATCTGTTAAGGCGATCGCACTTTACTGCTGAGGAACTCGATAATATTCTCAATCGAAATTCTGGTTTGAAGGGGATTTCTGGGGTTTCTAGCGATATGCGGCTGGTTGCGGAGGCGATCGCAAATGGCAATTCTCGGGCTCAACTTGCATTGGATATTTACATCCACCGTTTGCGCGCCGGAATTGGGGCGATGTTGGCGAGTTTGGGAGGGTTGGATGCTTTGATTTTTACGGCTGGTGTTGGGGAAAATTCGGCTGCTGTCAGGGCTGCTGTGTGCGAGGTTTTTGGGTTTATTGGGTTAAGGTTGGATGGGGAGAAGAATTTGAATTGGCCGGTTGATGATGATGTTGCGGCGGTTGATTCTGCGGTGCGGGTTTTGGTGATTCATACTCAGGAAGATTGGGAGATTGCGCGGGAATGTTGGGATATTTCTCGTAGATAATTCGGGTTTTTTTCGGCGGGTTTTTTCGGCGGTTGAGACGGCGGTTGAAACCGCGTCTACACATACGAAACCCGCCTCCGCGGGTTGAAGAGTGCGGGGTTTTTTCGGCGGTTGAGACGGCGGTTGAAACCGCGTCTACACATACGAAACCCGCCTCCGCGGGTTGAAGAGTGCGGAGTTTTGTGCCGAGTTTTGTGCATTTAGACTAGACTATGTACGTAGATTGACAAGCCCCATCGCCCTTCCAGCATCCACGACAACGAATATGAACGTCAACAATAAGCTCCAGACTATTTTAACTCAGTTGCGATCGCACTTCGAGCAACTCTACGGCGATCGGCTCACCCAAATGGTACTCTACGGTTCCCAAGCGCGGGGCGACGCAGATCCCGACTCAGATATTGATGTTTTGGTAGTTCTCAAAGGACAAGTCAATCCCGGCGAAGAAATCAAAAGAATTAGCCATATTCGGGCTGACTTGTCTCTCCAAAATGATGAAGTGATTAGCTGTTTGTTTATGGATGAAAATCGGTTTTTGCACTACAACGGGCCTTTGTTGAGGAACATTCGTAAAGAGGGAATAGTTTTATGAAACCCGAACAATTTGTCGAATTAGCTCAAAATCTGATTCGATCCCTACTGAATTGCCCCAGAGAATTCGGCGATTGCGATCGCATCTATACAAACGAAGTTCCCGCAACGCGAGACTGAGAAATTATGCGGATATTATAAGTCGGACTCAGTATTGTGCTACATCCGGCTAAATAATAATACCCTCGCCGCGCAATCCCCGCCACCAGATATGGACGAACAACGAATCCAAGCTTATCTCAATTTGATTCAATCGCTAGTGAATTGCCCCAGCGGGGAAAGAAACCAAATTTTGCAGGCAAACCCCGAGTTAGTTGATGCGGGGTTGGTGCAGGTAACGCAATGGCTGGCAGAAATTAAACGCGAGGAAGGCAATGAGAATGAAGCAGATTTTTTAATGAATTGGGCAAGCTATCTCATATTAAAATTGCCCTCTTTTAATGATCAGTTAGAATTTTTGAAGCAAGTATTGCAGGTAACGGCAGAAAGTACGGCAAAAAGTACGGCAGAAAGTGGCGACTATCGTAATGTAATCTATCCCCTGCTGCGGGATAATCTCAACTTAATTAATGATAATTTTGCTGTAGTTTTCCGAAATTGGGCGAAGCAAACTTTGCAAAACTTAGATAGGAAACAAGACTGCATTTTTATAATATTACTTGTTGTCCAGTTTAGTAATGCAATCTGGCAATTTTCCTTAAACAGAGAGAGTAATTTGGAAATTGCCATTGCAGGTTATGAAGTTGCCCTGACTGTTTTTAACCGTCAAGAATATACAGAGGATTGGGCAATGACTCAATATAATTTGGCGGTTGCCTATTTTGACAGAATTAGAGGGGAAAAAGTCGATAATCTTGAAAGGGCGATCGAGTTTTCTCAAGCAGCTTTAGAAGTTAGCACCCGTGAGGCATTTCCCAGCGAATGGGCAGGTATTCAAAATATTTTGTCGAATGTCTACAGCAACAGAATCAGAGGCGAAAAAGCTGAGAATCTCGAACTGGCGATCGCCACTTCAGAAGCAGCTTTGTCCGTTTATACCCGCGAGGCATTTCTGTTTGAATGGGCAATGAGTAAAAATAATTTGGGGCTTGCCTACTGTAGTAGAATCAGAGGCGAAAAAGCTGAGAATCTCGAAATGGCGATCGCCGCTTCACAAGCAGCTTTGTCCGTTTACACCCGCGAGGCATTTCCGTTTGAATGGGCAACCAGTAAAAATAATTTGGGGCTTGCCTACAGCAAAAGAATCAGAGGCGAAAAAGCTGAGAATCTCGAACTGGCTATCGCTGCTTTTGACGAATTATTAGAAGTTTATACCTCTGAGGAATTTCCATTTGATTGGGCAAGGACTCAAAATAATTTGGGGGCTGCCTACAGCGACAGAATCCGAGGCCAAAAAGCCGATAATCTCGAACTCACGATCGCCGCTTATCAAGCATCATTATCAGTTTATACCCGTGAGGCATTTCCCTTTGAATGGGCCCGGAGTCAAAATAATTTGGGGCTTGCCTACCGCAACAGAATTCGAGGTGAAAAAGCCGATAATCTCGAAATCGCAATCGTTGCTTCTCAAGCATCATTATCAGTTTACACCCGCGAGGCATTTCCTATAGATAATATTGTAAGCCTATCTAATCTCGGACTTGCTTACTGGGATAATTCCCAACTACCAGAAGCTTACAATACCTTTAAATCCGCCATTAATACAGTAGAATTAATGCGGAGTGAAATTATTATCGGTGGCGAAGCAGACAGACAGAAATTAGCCGAAGAATGGGATATGCTTTATCATAATATGGTAGCAGTTTGCCTGGAAATGGAAAACAACACTGTCGCCCTAGAATACCTCGAACGCAGCAAAACCAGAAACCTAGTAGAATTGTTTCACAAGGCCCGCAGCCTCCCGGAAAATGTGCAGCAGATTAGTTTTCAGGAAATTCGCAGTCTGTTAGGTGAAGATGAGGCAATTTTGGAATGGTACATCACCTCTAACGGTTTTAAAGTTTTCATTATTACCCGCGACTCCACCCAACCTGATGTCTGGCAATCTTCCGATACAGACTCAGAAGCATTAGTGGAGTTTATGAATGAATATATCGGTGACTATATCAATCAACCTGAAAACTGGAGAAATCAGCTAAAAACCCGCCTGGAAAAATTAGCTAAAATCTTGCATTTCGATGAAATAATCTCTCGCCTCCCAGAAAAATGCCAAAAATTAATATTAGTTCCCTTCCGATATTTGCACTTGTTACCGCTTCACGCATTAACCAGCCGAAGACTAAGACAAAATATAGAAGAAACTGGATGTCTCCTCGATCTTTTCCCTGGCGGCGTGAGATATACTCCCAGTTGTCAGCTATTACAATTATCTCAGCGGGTAAATCCGACTGGGGAAGAGTCATCACCCACAAGATTGTTTGCCATTCAAAACCCGACAGAAGATTTAGACTTCACCGACATCGAAGTTGAAGCAATTGCCAAATCCTTTAATCCAGCGGAAGTTTTGATTCGGGAAAAGGCAAGTAAGACAGGATTGCAGCAACAGCTTGAAGCGTTGCAAAATGCCGAGATCGCCCACTTTTCCTGTCACGGCTTTTTCGACTTTAACAATCCTCGGAAATCAGCTTTAATCTTAGCTGGTGCGAAAAATGCCACCGATAACGTGGACTCCGAGAACAAAAGTTATATTCGTTCCCCTCAAGACAAATTGTGGGATATTGAAAAATGTCTGACGCTGGAAGAAATCTTTGATTTGCCCCTGAGTAAGTGCAGTTTAGTGACGCTTTCCGCCTGCGAAACTGGGTTAACGGATATTAGAGATAGCACAGATGAGTATATCGGATTGCCTAGCGGTTTTTTGTACGCCGGAACCACGAATGTGATTAGCACTTTGTGGGCTGTCAATGATGTATCTACGGCGATTTTGATGATTAAGTTTTATGAGATTTTCTTGTCTAAAACTCGCCCGCCTGTGGCTGTTGCTTTGCGGGAGTCTCAGTTGTGGCTGCGGAGTTTGACTGTTAAAAGTTTGCTAGAATGGGTGGAAGCGTCGCAGTTGCTGAGTCGCGAACACAAACAGAAAATTCAAGGCAAATACAGGCGCGGTTACAAACAGGATTATCAACCTTATGAGTCTCCCGTATACTGGGCGGCTTTCTGTGCAGTTGGGCAATAATATAAACTGTCTTTTCATGGGGTGGGGGCGGGTTTATTAGTTGGTTGGTTTTGAGTCATAAATTTCTGCGAACCCGCCCCTACAAAATTGTTGAAATTGGGAATTTAATCTTGTATGAAACAGATATAATTGCTGTAGGGGCGGGTTCGCGACTATCTGTGAAACCACACCGTAAATCCCAAAAACCCGCCCCGGCTAACTACAATACAATCAAAGGAGAAATTGGCAATGACAGATGAAGAATTTATTTCTGGTTTCCTAGCAGTCTTTGAAACTAAACCCGAAGTATTTGAACAAGTCGGGGCGGTTGAGGATTTAGCAAATCTCAGCAATACAATATCCCAGATGGCTGATAAATCGAACAACGAAGTAGCTGATGCCATTGGCGATTGGTGTGCAAACTATCCTAAAATAACAGATGAAATCAATAAATTTGAGAGAAAACCAGAACCGCAACCCACCAAAAAAGAAGAGCAAGAACCAAGGCTATTAAACCGCTATCCAGAGTTACCCGAAAACCTCAAAAAACGCCTTCCCAATTCACAGCCCCCGCGCCAATAATATGAGCGACAAAATTTCTGCCCCCAATGTTTATCTATACGCTTTCCAACTGCACGATGACAGTCAGGGCCGCCATAATCCTCTCTGGAAACACTGCGACAACATCCTCGCCAACTTCACCGATAAAAAGCTGACACCAAATCTAGTTTTTCCGCCAAATTCTCACAGCTACCGCGAGGATTTACTGCCAAATGTCGCACTAAAATTCAACAGCAATCAACCCATAGAAGGTTTTGCCCAACCGCTACAAATTCAAGACAGCTATGCTTTATGCTTAAATATAGGTTGCCCGGAAGACGGCACCGCTAATAATTTAGGTGTCGATTTCATCCAGAAATTCAACCCCAATCGAGTCTTACTTATCAACGGCGACGACAACTTTTTAGGTCAAACTCTCCTAATTACCACCGGGCTTCCCGAAAACTCTTCAGATAATTTAGATTCCCTCAAACCCCTCGCCGATGAATGTCGCAATGCTTTATTCCAAGGCGACTCGCCACCTGTATTTTATCGTTCAGGTAAATTATTTGGTAGTCCGATTTTTGAATACGGTTCAATTGCCGATATAGCAAATTACCGCCATTTGCTTGTCTGGCTGCTGGCTGACAAACAAACCGACAAGGATTTTAACACTTGCCAAGAAGAAATATTTGACCTACTATTTTACCGCAACAAAATCATCAAAGTTTTTCAAGACAGCCGCCTGATTTACCGCGAACTCGATCGCGAATACCGCATTATTGAGAAAAATGTGGAGATATTGCAGGCTCAATTTTCCAGAGGAACCGTCTTAACTGCCGCCCAATTGCAGGAATTTCAGGAACAGCTAAAGCAACTCTTCAGTAAAGCTGTAACTTATACTTGTCTGCTGCGGAAACTCGAAGATTATGACAATACAATCGTCCTAAATCTTAACAATTACATTGACATTTTGCAAACAATTTGTGATATACTAGGAATCGATAAGGAAGAACTATCTATATTAAATCACTTCAGTAGAAAAAGTGCTCTTTATATGCGATCGCAAATAGCCGGAGACTTAGGATATTTCCGCCACGGCACCAACTTAATCGACCAGGCGATCGCCTCAATACGCGGCATAGTAGAAATAGAACAAGCTAGGAGCGATCGCACCAATCAACTCGCACTCCGCAACAGCGAGGACAAAGAGAAAGATCGGGACGATCGCCTAGAGAGCACAGTACAGGCGATCGGCGTAGGTTTAGCAGCCGGAGGCATCGCCGCATCCAGCGGTACAGACAAACTCTTCGAGACAGTGCAAAACCATCACATCCCAGTTGTAATGCACCTGCATCCCTTTGCATTCTCCTTTTTGTTGAGTTGCGCGATCGCCCTTTTCGCAGCCGGCATCACCTGGTGGCGCACCAAACCGAAAAAATAGGTCAAAAGGGCGATCGACCTTTCCCAAAAAATCATCGATCTCAAATCCGCTTAGATCCGAATGATAGCGCAGTGCGATCGACAATAAGCGCGATCGACAACAAGTGCGATCGTCCCACCCAACACTCCCACCTCTTGCTGGCGAACATACCTACCAGCGAAAACTTTCATAACTATTAAGAAATATCACATTTATCGCCAGTTTTTAGACAGGTGACTTATAGTTTATTTTTCACCTAATTAAAACTATAATTATGAATTTAACAAATTCTCGTTATCAGAAATTAGCGCCATATTTAATATTTCTATTTATAGTCACTGTCTTTTTTGCGATCGCCTCAGTATTTCCTTACCAAATAGAGTTCGATCCAATCCCTCAAATCAAAGGAATCAACCAGTGGTTAAGCGGAGGATCTAGTTTGATCAACTCAGTTGTCACAGTAAATCAAAAAGATATCTCTCAAGATATACAAACCTGGATAGTCTGGCACGCTCCCGGCGTCACCTTCGCATTTTTACCTTTAATCGCCCTCGGATTGCCTTTAGGAATCGCAGTCAGAACAACCGCATACTTTTTGTTTGTTTCAGGCGGTCTGGGGTGGATAAAGGTAATAGATACTCTCACCTCTGACCAGAAAATCAAAATAATTATAGCTGTCCTGTTATCTATCTATTATATAGAAATTGGCTCATTATTGGTTTGTACAGCAGGAGATGTGATTCCTTGGGCAGTCATGCCTTGGGTATTACTGTACGCAATGTATCTGTGCTCAATTTTAGACTCAGGGAATAAATTTGACAGTCGCTTTCTAGTTCATGCAGCTCTACTAGGTCTACTTTTAGGAGGAATTTACTGGTTAAAATACTCTGCTTTTTTAGTTTCTCTAGGAATTCTCGCATATCTAGCTGTATTTTTATGGTTTTTCAGCAAACAATATACCTTGAAAAACCGTTTTATCCTGTTAGCAGTTTGTACGGTATTCACCCTTTTGCCAGTAATTGGTCTGAGCGCTATTCACCATGCACTTTCTGGAGTCAATAGTGCTATAGACCAATTTGAAGCTGCTATTCCTGTGGCATCGCCTTCTACAAGAGGAATGCGTTTTTTATTGAGTTTAATAGGAGCTCCAGGTTTAGGTCTATTCAATTCAGAAATTTTTACTCAAGGTAGGCTGTTGACGTTTACAAGCACTATTCTTAAACAGTTATTTACCTTAGATATTTCACGGAAAGCAGAAACTTTTAAAATATTTGTAGGTCTGGCAGGAACCTTAGCAGCTTTTTGGTTTGTTGCAGAGTCTGCTCGCAAAAATATATACAATAAAAAACTTATTATTCTTTGGGGCTGCATTACAACGATTCCTTTTATATTCATTGCATATATATCTTATAAAACTGGAATAAATCTATTAATGGCAGGCATCGGTCGTTACAGCAATCCTTTCTTTATACTTACTGTCTTCTTTGTGATTTCTTACTACATTTACTGGATTTCAAATCATGAAAAATCTATACTGTCAAAAATTGTATTGTCTGTTGTATTGGTATTCTTTGTATTGCTGCCCCCGCTCAATTATATAGTTGATTGGGCTGAGGCTATAATTTTGCGGAAAAATTACGCAACAACAGAGAATTTTCTCTATGTCGATATCTTGTCAAAAAAGAATGTTAAATCGGTAGTTACTCAGATAAAATCTGCCGTTAAATCACCTAAAGATGTTGTCGTTTTAACTAAAGATACCGATGAATTGCGTTTTGGTTCGTGGCTGGAAATGAGACACAGAATCCTCTCACTCCCAATAGTTGACGGTGAAGAAGCTAAGAGTAAAATTACAACAGCGCAAGATTTGAGAGTCATACTTGTTGTCTCCAATGCTTTGGATAAAAATGAAAATCAACTGGCGCTAGTCAAGCAGAGATTTGCCCAATCAACTGGATGGACTCGGCTACCCGAAAATCCAGATGCTGAGGTTTCTATTTGGTTTTCAGATTTGAAGGCTTGACTACCGATTACCAGTCACCACGGACTCCCAATCATCACAAAAGCCGACCAATAATAAGGATGCGACAACTTCAAATCTGCAAACCCTTGCAAAGATTGCGGCAACTCCACTCCCTCACCCCGACTCGAACCCCGTAACTTGCCGCCCTCCAAACGCACATCTCCCCGCAACATCGCAATTTGCGCTTCTCGCAGCGCCGCCGCCTTAATTGGGGCAATCTTCAAACGCTGATAAAACTCAGCCATCAATCCCAAAGTACCCTCATCCGAAACATACCACAAACTCCCCAAAGCCGTTTGCACCCCAGCTTGTAGCGCCAAACCCCCAAAACCCAACTCCGCACTGTCATCACCCACCGCAGTCCGACAAGCACTTAAAACTAATAGATTTACCTGCGGATTATTCAATCTCAAGTCACGCAATTGATTCAGTCTTAACCGACTATCCCACAACTGAATAAAAGAATTATTCGGCAGTCCCGGACGAAATTCGCCGTGAGTAGCTAAGTGAATAATCCCAAAAGGTCGGCTTTTATGCTGTTGATTCAAATTATCGAAAGTGAAACCCTCATTCAGAAAACTAATTCCCGGCCATTCTCGCGAAATAGCCGCTATTTCCGCAGGAACCGCTGGTAAAGGATTCAATTCCGAAAATTGATCCGCACCCATTGCTAAAACTTCAGATTTCCTGATATCCACGTAGCGAGTATCTGTTAAATTAATGCTGGGCATCAGGCTGAGATTGTACTTTTCGATCAAAAATTGCTTTCCGTCGTGCAAAGCAGCAAAGGGCATACCTCTCAAACCGCGATCGACTACAAAAGAAATAGTATCTGTTTCGCACTTCTTCAAATTCTCCTCCAAAGGCTCAACCATCCACTTATAAAGCTGTTGGGCAGATGATAGATAACTCGTAGTATTACGTCTGGCTGGATTAGTAATCTCATTCCTGAACTCCTTTACAACTTTCAGCAATTCTTCCCGGTGCGCTTCCGGCACAGTTTTGTGAACTACTGCACCGCAAGAATCTACTAACATTAAATCTAATTTTTCCGATCGCGAAAACAGATATATTAAGCTGGGTTTCGTTTTCGTTTCTGCGCCCACCGATACTAATTTTTTCTTGATGTCGTCTACCGATAGTAAATCCTTGCTGATGTTAAGACCGAAATATTCCTCGAATTCTTGACCAAAAGATTTCTCCAGCAGAGGTAAAGCTGCTGATAATTTCCCTGCATCCAAGTTCCTGCCGATGTCGCTGCGAAATGCTGCCTCAAAAACTGGTTCTCTGGGATTTCCAACGATGAAATTTCTGAGTCCTCTCGGAGATTGCATTCTTTCGGGTGGCAGCCTGTCTCCGGGTTTTCCTATATCTCGCGATATTCTGTTTTGATTCTGCCGCTGTTCGGGGTTAAAGGGTTGGTTGGAATCGGGAAAAATCGATCGCGATTTATCTAATGGAAATCTATCGATTAGCGATGGTGGCAACGAATTTGGGTTATTGCGATCGATTGGATTATTCGGATTATTCGGATTATTCGGATTAATTGGATTCTCGGGATTATTCGGATTAATTGGATTATTCGGATTAATTGGATTCTCGGGATTATTCGGATTAATTGGATTATTCGGATTAATTGGATTCTCGGGATTATTCGGATTAATTGGATTCTCGGGATTAGTTGGTTGGTTGGGATTATTCGGATTATTCGGATTAATTGGTTGGTTGGGATTAATTGGCTGGTTGGTAGTGACGATCGCACTATTGCCCTGAGTGTAAGAATTTATGAAAGATTGTCCCTCAGTAATCGTACCATCCGCATTGCTCGCGATCGCCCCAGCCGTTCCATTATTCATCGGATTTCCCACCACAAAAGGTGTCGGCGGATTGACATCACCGCCGCCGTGGGCGATCCTCACTGTACCCGGTTGAGTGCCGCCAACAGTCGAGACACTCACAGGAGTACCGTTTTGGTCAAAAGTACCCGTCACCCGCACCAAACCCGGAGTCTGGATATTCACCGTACCGCCCGGAGCATTAACAGATTCAATGCTAATATCATTTTGAGCGTTAAGATTTACTCCAGAAGTGCGATCGACAACCACAGGATTAACATTTATTGCCCCGGTTCTGATTTGCCTTCCCGCTAAAATTTCCACAACTTCCGTAGCATTGATATTACCAGTAGTGACATTTCCCCTACGGCTAGTTAAATCAATTCCTACTCCCTGCAAATTACCCGCAGTCACATTTCCCACCGCATTTAAATTAATATTGCCCGTTGACAAAGTATTGCCGATCGCAATATTGCCACCGCTATTAACATCAACTGCACTTCCTTGCAAATTTCCCGCAGTAAAGTTAGTCGGTGTTCTCGAAACAATCCTTGTAGCAGGAGCATTTATCCCGATCGCGCTAATATTATTTCCAGCATTGAGAGTTACCGCCGACAGGGGATTAACTGGCTGTGTGGTAGGGCGAGTAATATTAACTGTCCCGGTTTGAATTTGCTGGCCCGCCGAAATCCCAACTTGTTCGGCAGCGGTGAGATTACCAGCGGTGACATTTCCGGTAGTGCTGTTAAGATTAATCCCAACTCCCTGCAAATTCCCGGCATTTAAATTGCCAAAAGCTGTCAAATCTACATTACCTGTAGCGTTGGTATTACCAGTGGTAACAGTTCCCGAATTGCTGGCAACATTAACTCCGATACCCTGCAAATTTCCTGAGTTTATTACATTTCCAGGAGCCCTGATATTGATATTTCCTGTTGATGCAGTATTAGTAGTTGTAATATTCCCCGTGGTGCTGGAAACATCCACTGCTCCCCCCTGCAAATTTCCGGCAGTTAAGTTGTTGGTTGCTCTCAAAGCAACGGTGGCAGTGGGAGCATTAACCGATGCTACATTAATATTAGTGTTCGCGTCCAGATTGACTGTGGGAGTAGTAGGATTAACTGGATTTGCTGCGATCGGATTAACAGTGATTGGCGCTGTAATGATTTGCTGTCCCGCTACAACTCTGACATCTCCCGTAGAGGCGATCGCACCCGTAGCGACATTTCCGGTGCGGCTGGTAGCTCCGACAGTCGAACCCGTGAGGTTCCCCACGTTTAAGTCCCCAGGAGCTGCCAAAGTGACATTCTCGGTTGCTGTAACGCTGGCAGGTGTAGTATTTGGGACGATTGTATTGGGATCGTTCAACACTCCCAGAGCGCCGGAGTTGCTGATAACATTAACTTGAGAACCCCGCAAATTCCCAAAATTGACATTGCCGAATGCTGTAAGTGCGATCGCCCCAGAATTCCCAGTGTCGATCGCGCGAGTTACTATATTGCCCCCAGTCGAATTCAGAGTAATATTGCCGTTGATATCAGCCGGAACGATGTCATTTGTCAAATTAATATTGTTAGCAGCCTGAATATTAATCGTCGAAGCAGACGTTAATCTGCCTCCAACTATCACAGCCCCTTCCCTGCTTTCGAGATTAATTTGACCGCCATTAATATTTCTAGTTACCACTTCTTGCGCCGCCGACAAAATCACAGGCCCGCCTGCGGAAATGTTGTCCACAGAAATCAAAGTTCTGCCACTCAAAATTGGCGTCGAAGTGAAAATACTATCATCATCTACACTGTCAGAAGAAATACTCACCGGATTTGCCAAACTTGCTACTCCCGCCCGGAGAATTAAGGCTGGACTGCTAGTTAAAATAGCAATATCTGGATCTGAAGTCGCATTTTCAGTCCGCAATCCAACATCCGGGCCGGTAATTGTAATATCCTCCGCAACAATGCTACCCCTCGCCTCGACTTTCAGCGAAACCCCAGTATAATCTCCCAATAAAACATCACCTTCGGAACTGATAATCGGGTCAAATAAACTGACAAAATTTCCCGGCCTTCCCGACAGATTCCGCACCAAAAAATTGCCCCTTGAAGCCACCGCTTTGAAATTGCGGGGGAAGAGATAAGCCGCCGGTAGCGTTTAAGGTGAGAATGTCGATCGCGCGATCGGCCCGAATCTCTAAATTCCCCCCAGCCCGGGCCAAAAAAGGATTCTGCACGCGATCGCGAACCCGCACCGCATCCCGTGCCAGCAAGTTCAAATCCCCCGCAGTTTGCAGCCTAGCCCCCGCTAACGTCAGATTTCCCGCCGCCGAAACAGTCGCACTTCCCGCATTCACCTGCGGAAGTACAGATATATTCCCAGCAGCGATCGCCACATCCCCAGAATTCACCTGCAAACCAGAGTCCACAAGCTGCACGCTACCATCAGCAGCAACAGCAACACCCGTCGCCTGATTTTGTGCAGAACCTGTCAGCAACTGCGGCAAAGAAACAGGATTTAAACTTTGTTGAGAATTACGCAAATTCTGGTCAGTTGGTATTTCCAAATTCAACAAAAGCCCCCGTTGACTGATCCGCAAAACATTCTCGCCCGGAACAGCAGCAACAGTAATTTGCCCGCCCGGTGCCGACAACTGCCCCGTACTCAAAACCGTACCGCCCAGCAAAGCCAAACTTTGGCCCGGAGTCACAGCCAAATTGCCAGCATTAACAATACTTCCCGGTTGATTCGCCCCAAAATAAAAAGCATTTGGCGCACCAACTAAGGCACTAAAATTATTTGTACCTGCCGCATTAAACCAATTAGAACCAAAACCCACATTATTAGCAGTAGTCGCAGTAAAAGCACCTGGCACATTCAAACTCGCGTTCGGGCCAAACACAATCCCCGCAGGATTAATTAAAAACAGATTAGAATTGCCACCCGTGACCGTAATTAAACCATTAATTAGCGAAGGGTTCCCACCAGCAATGCGAGCTAATATATTTTGAATAGCCGAATTAGTCAGAAAATTAGCAACTTGACCTTCATTCAAGCCGAACTGCCCAAAACTGTGAAAAAGATTCGCCCCGTCTCCCGACAAACTGCCACCGTTAATATCGTAGCGGTTACCATTGCGGATGACAGCAGTGCCAGTACCGTCAGCAGCAGGCACAACTGTTTGCGCCTGGGCGAAAGTATTAAAAATTAACAAAGAAAACGGACAAACAAATAGCCCGACCTTTTTAATCTTTAAGTTGACGTTTTTCATGGGCATCTACAGTCGATCGCAATTTCCCTCAATTATCGCACCCGCGAACAAAATAATCGTAAATAACAAATTAATTAACTCATGACAACTCCCACAATCAAAAGCTTGTACACAGACGGCGCTTGTTCCGGCAATCCAGGCCCCGGCGGTTGGGGTGCAGTCATCTGCTTCGCCGACGGCAAATGTCACGAACTCGGAGGTGCAGACCCTCAAACTACCAACAACCGCATGGAAATGCAGGCGGCCGTCGCTGCATTAGAATTTTTTGCCAATTCCGGTCAAACCGAACCAGTCACCGTTTACACCGACAGCGAATACGTTAAAAACGGCATCACCAAATGGATTCAAGGCTGGAAAAACAAAGGCTGGAAAACCTCAACAGGCAAAGATGTCGTCAACCAAGACCTTTGGCACCTGCTAGACAAGCTGAATTCCCGACAAATCAAGTGGGAACACGTCCGCGGCCACTCCGGCGACTTCTACAACGACAGATGCGATGAAATTGCCCGCAGCTTCTCTCACAATCGCACTCCCGCCCTGCAACAGCATCGACCAACAACAGATGAGTCTGGGTCATCGCCGCTAGACATTGAAAACCCAATTGTTTTGGAAGAAACGGACACAACTGGTAACAAAACGATAGAATCCTATGTCATAACTTCTGACCTTCCGATCTCCAACTCTACCATGATGGATTCAACTGCCGATACCCTGGAGAACTTACCCCGCGAGGTGAGGGTTCAGGAACTCCGCAACCTGATCGAGACGTTGCACATAGCTGACGAAGTTGCCACCAAAGGCTACTTGATTACCAGTTCTGAACTGGCTGATTTGATGGATGTAAATGCCAGCGCTGTCACCAGCCGCGGAGACAACTGGGTTTGGCGCAACTGGGTAGTTTCTCGCGTGCGCCGCGAGGGCAACCAAATTCTCTGGCAATTAGAGCGCATCGACCACGTTAGTACGACTGATTAATCATCAGTCATAAGTCCTCAGTCAGATTGTGACAAAGGCCTTCTGACTGCTGCAATATCTAGGACTAATTGCAAGAACTCAAACGGTAGGTGCGCGCAGCGCACCTTACCTGTTTCCAGAGAGGAAAAATAATTTAACTTATAATTTAAGAAACGCGAACAAATCCTGAATAAACAGTGAAAAACAAGAGTTCGATCGCTTTAATGAACTGGCTGCCACCCAAACCAGAAACCGTTTTGCTTTGCGACTCAATTGCAGCAGCTTCTGAAATGGCATTTATGCTAGGCGGCGAGTGGGATGGCTGCAATAGCTTGGTTCTACCTAAATCCGACAAGGTAGCAATTGAAACAGCCGCGAGTTTGCTGGAGACATCGTGGTGCTATCAAAAGGCGGCCGAACCGGTTTTAACTCGGCTGGGAGTTGACGAATTGCTGCGCCGTTATGCGGCGGGAGACAGATATTTTGTTAATGCTAACTTGAGATGCGCTCAATTGAGCCAACTTTGTTTGGAAAACATCGATCTGAGTTATGCCAAATTGAATTTGGCTGACCTGAGCGGCACTAATTTAAATAAAGCAATTTTAGCAGCAGCACAGATGCAATCGGCTAATTTGAGTGGCTGCAACTTGCATAAGTCACAAATTGTGAGGGCAAATTTAGCTGGGGCAAATTTAAGCAATGCTAATCTCAGAGGTGCCGATTTGACTAATGTAGATTTAAGTAATGCTGACTTAACAAATGCTGATTTAAGAGGTGCAACTTTAGGTAAAGTAGACTTGAAAAAAGCTTGCTTGGATGGGGCTATCTTTGAGTAAAACAAGTTGAGGGGCGACTGCAAATTATTCATGCCGCAGGTTCCAATTATGATTCATATTTGCGATCGCGCAGATCGCTTCCGGTCGATTACCATGACAAAAACGGTTCGTAGTGCGGACTTCAGTCCGTAGCATTATGCGGACTGAAGTCCGCACTACGAACCAATCCGAACAACGTTAAAGTCCAGGTATTTTATGCACATTGCAACTGTCACCGGCCCAGCGGGGCGACTCAATCTCACCGACACGGGCGCAGCAAGCAGCGCAGAAGCAGAACCCATCCCCGTCCTCTTCGTACACGGTATGGCATACCACCTCGGAGTCTGGGACGAGACGATCGCACTTTTGCGCGCCAATCTCGGCCAAAACCAGCGCATTTTGGCGATCGACCTCCGGGGCCACGGCGCCTCCGAACCGCCCGCAGACGGCGACTACACCCCCGATAGCTGCGCCACCGACATCATCGCCATCCTCGACGCGCTGAATATCCCCCAAGTAGCCCTCGTCGGACACAGCTTCGGTTCCCTCGTCGTCCTCGCCACCGCCGACTGCGCCCCAACTCGCATCACCCGCGTCATCCTAGCCGATCCCCCCGGTGACTTTAACTACCTGCCGCCCTCCGTGTACGAAGAACAGATGGTTCCCTTCCTCGCAGCGCTAGCGGGCGACAGCTACCGCGCTGCGGCAGAGGAAAAGTTCTCCCAAGCCCTCGACGGCGGTACAACTGCGACGCGCGAAACCACGATCGCACGCCTCGCAGCCACGCCGCGCGATCGTCTCATCGGTATGTACAAAGGTATGTTTGCTTACGATGCAGTTGGTGCGATCGATCGCATCCTTGCAACTCCGGGCACCCAAATCTCAGCAGTCCTCGCGCCGGCCAACTCCTGGCCTTTCAGCCTCCACATACTGCGCCCCCAAATTGCCACCACAGTCATACCAGAAACCAGCCACTGGTTGCAGCTTGATGCGCCGGTTCCCTTCGCCGAAGCAGTGACAAATCAGTTGACAGTTGACAGTTGACAGTTGACAGTTGACAGTAGTCAGTTGACAGTAGTCAGCTCGCCCCCCGAGCGAAGCCGAAGGGTAGTCAGCAGTCAATAGTCAATAGTCAATAGTCATTGAAGGCGATCGATCTCCTATGTTGAACACCATTTAGGCATTTGCGAGATCAGAAACCGACTTTTTAACCACCAAGAATTGGTTGAAAGCCGGAACCCTTTTCCGGTGACTGTTTAAACAATATCGATGTAACCGGAAACGATATCATTACTCCAATCCTCCTCCTTCCTTTATCAAGTGCACTCAAGCGATCAACTGTCAACTGTCAACTGTCAACTGTCAACTGTCAACTGTCAACTGTCAACGACAATCATCCAACAAAGCATCAAGTTCAGCAGCGACTTTCCACGGATTTCGACCCTTGAAAACAGCAGCGATCGCAGCTTCATAAGGATTTCTGCCAGTTTTTTTCACAGCCGCGATCGCCTTTTGGTTAGAAAAACCCCGCCCGCTAACCAACCAAGCAGCCAAAACCTGTCCTGTGCGCCCAATCCCGCCAGCACAGTGAACCACCACCCGATCGCCCGATCGACTTGCAGATGTCAAAAACGGTAAAATGCGATCGACTAAAATTTCGCGATCGGCCAATTCAAAATCTGCGATCGGAGCCCAGCAAACGCGATCGCACCCAAAAACATTTCCATAGCTTCCCAACAAGTCACCATAGCCGATGAGTTGTGTCTGGGGAAGCAAGCAACAAACTCGATCGATCTTCTGTCGCCGCATAAAATCAATCCAGCCAGCAACTTCCTCATCGCGGTAGCCCGGTTTGGCCGCACCAAACACAACTAATTCATCCTCCGCAGCCGCCGCAAACTTGTACATCAGCCCTCAATTTCAATCCTAAAATAACTTAGAGATTTTTAGATATTCTTACTTTACTTCTTAAGTGGCTAGCTTAACTGTCTAACTGTCCTGGACGTTCACCATAAATCAGGACAAAGTTGATATATCAGCGTGCAGCGTTAGATTTCAACCAATCAGGCAATCAACCCCATGCTATTTAAGTATGGCGATCTGTCCTATTATTTCAATTCACATTTCACTCAAATTCACAGCAAAGTCTTGAGTGCAATGCTCACCTATCGCCGCATCTGGCATCTGCAAATAGCCAATTAGATTTGCAATTTGTAGATAAGTTCTTAACGTATCGCGACACTTTCTAGTGCCCGATACAGTTCAGACAAATTCATCATTTTTTTTGGAGAAATTTAACATGGCTAAGATTCCAGGTACTCCCAAAGACGACTTACTACATGGCACTCCTGATAACGATACTCTCACAGGTTTAGCAGGCAACGACACTCTCTACGGTAAAGCAGGAGATGATGAGCTTGATGGTGGTTCTGGTGCAGACAAAATGTATGGTGGTAGCGGTAATGATAAGTACATTGTCGATAATATTGCTGACGTAGTTACTGAGTCTGCTGCCGAAGGTATCGATCTGGTAGAATCTACCGTCAGCTACACTTTAGGAGTGAACGTCGAAGACCTGCATTTGAAGGGAACCGCTGCCATTGATGCGACGGGAAACAACGCGCACAATGCTATTCTAGGTAATGATGCGAACAACTCTCTCTATGGTTTAGGCGATCGCGATTACTTATTTGGTGGAGGTGGTAACGACTTCCTAGATGGTGGTGATGGCGATGACCAAATCTATGGTGGTGCAGGCGACGACATCATATATGGTCGTGCTGGTGCCGACGACATGAATGGTGGTAGCGGTAATGACCTTTATTTGGTTGATAATGTTGCTGATTTAGTTACCGAGAAAGCTGCCGAAGGTACTGATACCGTAGTCACTTCCACTATCAGCTATACTTTGGGTGCAAACGTCGAAAACCTCACCTTGAGTGATGCTGCTGATATCGATGGCACTGGTAACGAATTGAATAATTATATGCTGGGTAACGCTGGCAAGAACTTCCTCAAAGGTGAGGATGGAGACGATTTAATCAATGGTAGAGGTGGCAGAGATATCATTCTTGGTGGTAATGGAATTGACACGCTTTTAGGTGATGCTGGAAATGATGACATACAAGGCATGAAAGGTAACGATATCCTCTACGGCAACGATGATAACGATCAACTTTTTGGTGGTGGTGGTAACGACATCCTCAATGGTGGTAATGGCAATGATGTCTTAGCTGGTGGTGGCGATATTGACCTTGCCGGCAACAACATTCTTTGGGGTGGTGCAGGGGCGGATGGATTCAGATTCTATTTTGCTCCCACAGGCATTGACACCATCAAAGACTTCCAGAAAAGTGAAGTTGACAAAATTGAAATTCACCGCAGTTTTGGTGCTACTTCCCTAAACCAATTCAGCTATAGCAAGACTACTGGTGATTTATTCTTCGGTCAAGTTAAGTTTGCCACTCTTGAGAATAAGCCAGCAGACTTCTTAGTATCCCGAGATATTGTGCTATTGCCATGAGGATGAATTGAATTGTATCTGAGTTAAACAGACTTGACATTAAGTCCGTTTAACTCAGATATTACACCATTTTCAATCAGCAATTTACGGGGCAGACAGGATGTTCTGCCCCCACTAAATCTTAGGTATGTAGTTGCGCTTGAGCGCTCCGGAAAGGTATGTTGTTGCGCTTGAGCGCTCCGGAAAGGTATGTTGTTGCGCTTGAGCGCTCCGGAAAGGCACGTAGTTGCGCTTGCGCTTGAGCGCTCCGGAAAGGCACGTAGTTGCGCTTGAGCGCTCCGGAAAGGCACGTAGTTGCGCTTGAGCGCTCCGGAAAGGCACGTAGTTGCGCTTCAGCGCTCCGGAAAGGCACGTAGTTGCGCTTAAGCGCTCTTTTATATAGCCTTTCGAGCGATAGATGAGGTATGACTGTAAATCGAGTTGTTAGGCGCATACCTTGCTACACAATAACTCTCAGGAGTGAGTTCATCCCAACAGCGTCCGCGAATCTTTCGCTCGCAGTGTTATATTTAGAAAGAGCGCTGAAGCGCAACAACGTACCTTTTGGGAAACATAAAAATCTGACGCACCCTACAAGTCTATAGTAGCGTGCTAGTTACAATACCGGATGCAAACAAAAGAGTACCCATTGGGCACTCTTTTGTTTGTTTAGATGACAGCATAACTGACTGAATGGCTGAATCTAACCCTGCTAAAAAAAAATTAAATCTTAGTAATATTTATCTTTCAATCTTAATCTATAGGTAGTTTTTTGATATTAGCTTAAGTGGCTAGCTTAACTGTCTAAATGTCCTGGACATTAGCTGTCACTCAGGACAAAGTAGATATATCAGCGTGCAGCGTTAGATTTCAACCAATCAGGAAATTACCTAAATAATGTTTAATTATTGTGGCATTTCCGATTGTTCTAATTCGCATTCAACTCAGATTCACAGCAATGTGTTTAGTGCGACGCTCACCTATCGCGACAGCTTGTATCTGTGCGATCGCAAAATCGATCGATTGTGAATCTAATTCGCAATTTGCAGATTGGTTCTGAACTTTGAGAACCAGAGAAAACAAGCAAACAAACTACAAATTTTAGGAGAAATTCCGATGGCAAAGCCAATTATCGGTACATCATTCAACGATACGTATTTGGATGGTACTAGCGGGGCTGATACTATCTATGCCTTGGCGGGTAACGACTCTTCATCTGGCGGGGCGGGCAACGATACGATGTATGGAGGGTCTGGAAATGATACCTTGTGGGGATACTCGGGCAATGACTTGATCTTCGGTGAAGAGGATAATGACTACCTCTATGGCGAACAAGGCGCGGATACCGTCTGGGGAGGTGCAGGTAATGATTATATCAACGGTAGCAATGGTTTATTCAATAGTACCGATTCTGCTGATAAACTCTACGGCGAGGGGGGTAACGATACCTTAGATGGTTGGACTGGTAACGACACCCTTTACGGTGGATATGACAACGACCTTTTGCTTGGTTCCTTCGGTAATGACTACCTCGACGGTGACTATGGCAACGACAATCTTTCTGGTGAACCAGGAAATGACACTCTCTATGGTGGTGGTGGAGCAGATAATTTCATTTTTTACTCCACCCCCGCCTATGAAGGCATTGATTTAATCCAAGACTTTCATTACTGGGAAGGTGATAAAGTCCAAGTCTCGGTAAGTGGAATGGGAGTGTCTTCAGTCAGTGAATTTCAATACAATAACAGCACTGGTGCGCTGTCGTTTAAAAACCAGCAATTTGCCAAAATACCGGGTGGATTTCGTCCCGATTCGGATATCGTCTTTGTTCCTTAGGACTTGTCGCGCTTGCTAGGACATTCCTGGACAAATTAGCTAAAAAAAACCGGGTTTTTTACCTAATCTATGGACTTCAACCAAGGATTTTGGTAAAAAACCCGGTCTTTGATTATTTGTGTGCCGGAACATAAAAAATTAACATCGGCGCTTTGAAAATTAAAAAATCTTTTGTTTGGTAGCCTTTCTTAAGTGGCTAGCTTAAGTGGCTAACTGTCCTGGACATGATTCATGGAGTTGAGTTATTTTGTTAATGTGCTGATAAGTCGCAGCACTGTTTAAATTTGTAAGAATTTTAATCAAAAGCTTGAGTCTGTTTATAGGCACTGCGACCCATAAATAGTCAGCTTGCAAATTTCATGCGACTTTACCTATTTGTTTAACTCCAAAAATTGTAATTATTTGAATTTTAATTGTTGTTAAACAATTCTAGGTTCATTATTTCAATGACAACTTTTTATCAGGTAAGACATCATGGCTTTACAACCAGATCCATCGGAACCGCGCCGCTTAATTGGTGACAATACATCCGAAAACGTTTTTTTATCGATCGCAGATACCAATAATTTTCCTTTGGGAGTCTGGATGCTCGAAGGTGACGATACAGTTAACATTTCAGCAGCTAACAATTTGGTGTATGGCAATGAAGGAGAAGACGTTCTCAGGGGAAACTCGGGTAATGATTCCTTATTTGGAGGCAGGGGGAAAGACTTACTAGGTGGAGAGGCTGGAAATGACTATCTCAGCGGAGGGCAAGATGCAGATTTGATTTATGGGTTTGGGGGAAACGATATTTTATTGGGCGGTAGAGGCAATGATTTCTTAGTTAGCGGTAATGGGTATGACACTCTTATTGGGGGTTTGGGACGAGATATTTTATTGGGATTTGATGACAATATTTCTGGGCCTAAAATCGGCAGCAACTTGTATGTCTTGCAAGCAGAACCCGGAGTTACAGATATCAATAATGCGGATCTGATTAGCCTTTTCAGAGTTGGTTTCGATCGAATTGGATTAGCAGGGGGTTTGACTGCTGGCGATGTAGTTTTGGAAAACCTGACAAATGTGACAATTATATTGGGGTTTGACGGGCCACAAGTTTTAAAAGACCAAGGTCTGACAAGTTTACTAAATCCTGGCCCTATTGTAACGACAGGAACTCTCATCAAAGTTAAAAATTCCGGCAATATATTGGGTTTTGTTGATGGTGTAACTCCAGCCCAGGTTCAAGGCAATATCATCTCGGTTCAAGGATTTTAATTTGCCACGATCCCAAATCTGGTTTGGTGGTAAGTGAGGTACATAGAAACCCTGTTTCTAGCAAAAATTCTGCATCAAAACCGAGATTTTTTATCAGGTAAGACATCATGGCTTTACAAACAGATCCATCCGAACCGCGCCGCTTAATTGGCGACAATACATCCGAAACAGTTTTTTTGTCGATCGCAGATGCCAATAATTTTCCTTTGGGAGTTTCGATGCTCGGAGGCAACGATACAGTAGACAGTTCGGTAGCTAACAATTTGGTTTAGATCCCAAATCTGGTTTGGTGGTAAGTGAGGTACATAGAAACCCGGTTTCTTTAAGAAACCGGGTATCAACTGTCAACTGTCAACTGTCAACTGTCAACTGTCAACTGTCAACTGTCAACTGTCAACTGTGTGCCCCCAACACCTCCAAAGTGGCTTTCTGAGCTTGTGTAATACCCGTGACTCCGGTAATATTCATAGCTTCATAGGGGCGATCGGCTCTGAGAGTTTTCAAACATTCACCTGTGTTGACATCCCACAGCTTAATCGTCTCATCAGCGCTGGTGCTTGCAAGAACAAAGTCGCGATTTTCTGCCTCATTCGAGACAACAGGACGCCAAGCAACAGACCAAATTTGACTTGTATGTCCCTGTAGAATTTTCGTGCATTCTCCCGTGCCCGCATCCCAGAGTCGAATAGTTCGATCGTGCGAACAACTGGCCAGCATTTCACCGTCAGGACTCCAGACTGCTGCTTTTACCATATCGCTGTGTCCCTGCAAAATTTTCAGACACTTGCCAGTACAGCTATCCCAGAGTCGGATGCTCAGATCCTGGGAAGCACTAGCAAGGGTTTGGCCATCCGGGCTCCAAGATACATATCTAATGGAACTTTCATGTCCCTGCAAGACATCCACGCATTGACCGGTGCTGCTATCCCAGAGTCGCAGATTTCCATCGTGGGAACCGCTAGCAAGGATTTTGCCGTGGGGACTCCAGGCTAAACTCCCAACCCAACTGTCATTTCCCTGCAAGATGTTCAGGCATTTCCGGTGCTTAACATCCCACAACCGAATATTCAGGCCGCCCGCCGCGCTGGCAAGAATTTGACTGTCGGGACTCCAAGCGACAGCCCAAACCCAGGCTGCGTGTCCTTCGAGGGTTGCCAAACATTGGCCGCTGCTGGCATCCCAGAGTCGAACCGTGCAGTCATCGGATCCGCTAGCAAGGGTAGTGCCATCGGGACTCCAGGCTAAACCCCAAATCCAATTGGTGTGACCCTTTAATGTTTTCAAACATTGACCTGTGCGAGGATTCCACAACCGAACCAGACGATCGCCACTGCTGCTGGCAAGGATCGTACCATCGGGACTCCAAACCGCCGCAAACATAGAATTGCTGTATCCCTGCAATGTTTTGAAATTTCGGCACTGATTCGATCGACTGCGATCGACCTCCCACAGTCGCACGGTTTGATCGTGGGAACCACTGGCGATCGTTTTCCCATCTGGGCTCCAAGCTACAGTCACGTTCCAAATCGAATTGCTGTCTCCCTGTAAGGTTTGCAAGCATTGACTGCTTTCTATATCCCAGATCGCGATATTCTGGTCTCCGCTAGCGCTGGCGAGCATTCTGCTATCGGGACTCCAGGCGAGGGAAAAGACTGCCCGATCGTCTCTTTGCAAAGTTTTGAGACATTTACCGCTGTCGGCATCCCAAATCTTCACGGTTCGATCTTGACTCCCTGTGGCGAGAAGTTCTCCGTTGGGACTCCAAGCAATTGACCAAATTCCATTAGTATGTTCGGATAAGATTTTCAGGCACTCACCATTCTGTATATCCCAGACTCGAACCGTTCCATCTAAGGAAGCACTGGCGAGGATTTGACCGTCGGGACTCCAAGCAACAAACATCACCCAATTACTGTGGCCCTGCAAAATCTGGCAACATTCTTTGGTACGAGTATCCCACAGTCGAATCTGGCGATCGTCCCCGCTAGCAAGGATGTGTCCGTGCGGCTGCCATGCTAGGGTTCTGATGGTAGTCTGATGTCCTTGCAAGATTGCCAAACAACTTTCTGATTCAATACTCCACAGTCTGATAGTTCGATCGGCACCGCCGCTGGCGAGGACATACCCTGCTTCGTTTCCCCCGTTAAGAGGCAAGGGAAAGAGACTCCAAGCCAGCGCCCAAACCCAACCGTGATGCGATCTAAATATGGCTCTGGATTGTCCGTTAGAAACTTGCCATAGGGACACCAGATTATTGCTATCTCCAGTTGCTAGCAGTTGACTGTCGGGGCTAAATGCAACCCTTAAAATACTGCCTAACGGTTGGGTAAACCGCGATTTTGATAGGTCAGAATGGGTGAAATTGACTCGATGCAGGTTCACATCCTGAAGATCGGCTTGCCAAATGCTGAGATAGGAAAAGTCGTAGTCAGTTAGGTCAATCTGAAGGTGGCGTAATAGATTGATAATATTGCCACCAGTGTATCCAGCCTGATTCGGACACTCGGTTTGCAGGCGATATAGAATTTGTTTTAGTTGATATGCGATGTCTTTTTGAGAACCCAATTGACTCAGCAACCGATCGCTCAGTGGCTTTAAAATCATGCGATTTTGGCTGTCGCGAATGTAGTCTTTGTCCTGTGCTTTGATTAAGGCATGGGTTTGCAATAGGGAAGAATTTGACAAT
The DNA here is from genome assembly GCF_020738205.1 of Microcoleus sp. PH2017_24_DOB_U_A. NCBI lineage: Bacteria > Bacillati > Cyanobacteriota > Cyanophyceae > Oscillatoriales > Microcoleaceae > Microcoleus > Microcoleus sp. PH2017_24_DOB_U_A. Next base: position 41,417 of record NZ_JAEQCT010000107.1, on the reverse strand, counting down.
GGAGTCGGCGATGAGCGATCGGCAATTTCGTCACAAATGCGATCGATCAGTGTCTGCGTGACATATTCCATCACCACAGGTTGTAATGTAAACTGACCTGCGTTGGTTTCAATCAACGATCGCCATTTCAAATTTTGCAGGGCTTCCATCAACTGCGTTTGGGATACGCCAGCATTCAAATCTTCTCGAAGTTCGGTAAAGGAAACCCATTCGCGATCGATCGCCAACCAGCACATGACTTGAGTCTCTAAGATTGACAGACGATTGCATTGTTGTTGAATTAAATCTGCAACATCGCCAAATACAGTAACATTTTGTGCTAGGAAAAGACCAATATTGCCGCTGAACAAATCTCGAATGGTGGTGGCAACGATTTTTAAGGCCAGGGGATTGCATCGATAGCGATCGCACAAATCCTGTTTTTGACTGTCCGATCCAGTTAATTCCGTCGCCTCAATCAATGCTTCGGAGGCTTCTGGACAACCGCCCAAGGACAAGCTTTGTACTGCTAAGTCGCCCGCTTCCGATTGAGCAAATTGAGGGCATTTTTCCCTGGTGGTTAACACCAAACAGCTTTGATGGCGAGTTTCGGCCACCGCGCGCAACATTTCTCCGTAAGCTTCATAGCCGGGACGATATTGTCCACTCTGATCCCCTGGTTGTGACAGGCTTTCGGTATTGTCTATAACGATCAGACAGCGATGATTCCGCAGACACTGAATCAAGCTGCTAATTTCTGCTTTTGTATCCTGTTGTCCTGAGAGAAATGAGACTAATTCTGCTAAGAAAATTTCCGGCGGCGGGGCATTGCGGAGGCTTCGCCAAATGACGTAGCTAAATTGGTTTTGTAGCTGTTCTGCTAATTTGACAGATAAAGCGGTTTTCCCGATGCCACCAATCCCAAAAATACACACCAACCGACAATTATCTTGCAGAATCCATTGGGTGAGGGTGGTAAGTTCTGCGGTACGCCCGTAAAAGCGGGAAACATCTATGGCTTCTCCCCAATTTTGGGCGATCGACTTTACAGGCTGGCGTTCTGCGGTTGTTGGTTCTGGCTGGATGTAGTCTTGCTCGGTTATAGTCAGGTTAAAGGCGCGAAATAACTCTTCTAGGGTTTGGCGATCGACTGCTGCTTTGCCACTTCGCAGCCGTCCGATCGATCGAGCACTGAGCCCTGTCAAATTGCTTAATCGCTCTAATGTGTAAGCAGAACCGCCATTTTCAGCAATGGCTAATTGTTCCTGGGTATTCTGTAGACGCTGCAAACCCCAATCTGAAAGAATCACGCCTCGGCGCTTGCGCTTTTGCGGCAGTTTAGTCATCAGAAAAATCGGTGTGAAACCCCGTCCTTATAGGACGGCTTTACAATTAATTGGCAATGCGCCACGAGTTCGGGGACAAAAACTTACAATCTCCCGGCAACGCATTTTGGCACAACCGCTTGCCAGTCCCTAAACTGTGCAAACTAATTGTTTTCCGGTTTGGGTCTTTTTTCGTTGGTGACGCTTGCCAGCCACCGACATAGCAAAACCCATACTTGGGATGTTTGACGATTGAGCCGCGTTTAAACCCTGCGCTAATCGTACCGCCATATCTAGAACGAATATGACCGGGAGCGTGTTGCAATCGATGTAGCTGTCTTCTGTGAAACTCCAGAGGCATCACTTCTATCAACACTGTGTTATCGGGTTCAAAATGTCCTCCAACATACCAATTAGCAAGCACCCAAGAATCAACGCAGTGAGCCTCAAATTTGTTTGACAATTTCTGCTTTGATTTCTTGAGTCCCAGACTTTGACGCAGATTGTAGGTATCGTTACCCGTTTTGATTTCAAGGTGTGCAATACGAGTAAGTTCCCGATAAAACCAGCGTTTGCCTACTTCCAGAGGGCTAAACGACACGTTCCACTTGCGTGCGTTTTTCCTCTTTCGGGCTTTGATATCTTCGACGACGAAAGTTGATACCGGAAACATCAAGGTTAGCCATTTAGCTATTCTTAATTTCCACTGCCACCTCGCCTTAGTCGATGGGGGCAGGCGATGTTTGTTGACCAGTCGGTTTGCTCGGTTTTGGCGGCATGGCGTCTTGCGAAAACGTCTGGCGCGTCGCATATTTCGCCGTGTCTCAATATGGTCTTTCACCCAATCGACGGCGTGGGTTTGCACGTTGAGGTAGGCATGAGCTTTGGATTTGACTGTAAAAGCTTCTCGCTTTGAACCTGGGTCAATACCAACTGCTATTGGTTGGCGGTGCGTGTTTGATGGTTCTACATTGAGTCGAACGCAAAACACTCCTTTTTTCCAAAATGGGGTGGCGATGCCCGCCTTAATCCAACGCCGCGCACGACTTGGCGTAGTAGGCATTAGCGGTCTGTTTTCACTATCTAGAACTGGTACAAACATTTACGGTAAGTCTCTTGCGAGTATATATTTCCCTTCGACACTGACAGCTATAGAGGTTAAAAACTAGGGAGGCATTCTTGACGTATTTCGAGCTACCACGCCCAGGCTGTTCAGTTTTTTGTCCCAACGATGCGGTTGGCGTCTAGACACTATTTTAGTCTCAAATTAAGAAGTTGGTGAATCTCCCTCTTTCAAGCCCCATGCCTTAAGGCAGGGGTTAGTGACATTTTAACTATTTCAACTATTCCAACTTGAACTTAGGACTTGTTGTTACATTCGTAGTGTCATTTAACCGCTATAAGATTCGATCGCGCGTGCGTCGGGAGTGTCCGCTCTCAAGCTGCGGACTGAAGTCCGCACTACAAACCGTTTTTGTTATGTTAATCAACTGTCAACTGTCCCAGGTCAACTGTCAACTGTCCCAGGTCAACTGTCAACTGTCCCAGGTCAACTGTCAACTGTTTTTAAAGCTTGTCATATCTCAAATCTAGATTCAACCCGTCATTTGCCGTAGTCAATTGTTACAAAAAAGATACAAAAGCATCTATTTCTCCTCGCAACTCGTCTTACTCTATATCGAGTCCGAATGATTAGCGACTATTTTATCAGGGACAATGCAACACTTAACTCAGCATGATTTTCAAATTTTTTCAGGATGCCTACAGGAACTATACAAAACTTGTAGCGTTGAGGATTTCTCATCTCATCTGCTGGCGATCGTCTCGAAGGTTATTTCCGCAGTAGATTACACCTACACCACCCTCTCCTTCGAGAATAGCAAGACTACCTCCCTCGACTATAAACCCGCCCCTGGGTTCGATCGCCTTGATACAGTGAATTTTGAGAAAGTTGCTCACCAGCATTTTTACGAAAACCCTCTAGTCGGTAATTATCTCCGAACTCGTGACAATCGAGCGCATAAGGTTTCAGACTTCTTAAACGAGCAGCAACTGCACCGTCTGGAAGGATTGTATGGAAAGGTGATGCAGCCTAGAGGAATCAAGGATCTGATCGCAGTTTCACTACCTCTTGCTTTGGCTGCTAAATCTGCGAGCAAGCTCTACTCTGGACAAGATGATATTATTGCGATTACACTTTTGGGAGATCGGATTTTTACTGAGCGCGATCGCTATTTATTCAATTTACTGCACCCTCATCTGGTACAAGCCCAGCAAAACATGAATCAGTTTACCCAAATAGAACAGGAGTGGGTAGAACAGCGTCATACTCTGGAGGCATTAGGAATTATTTCTCTCAACGGAGATGGGCAAGTTCAATTCATGAGCGAACGAGCTTTGCATTGGCTGAAACAGTATTTTCAAGACTCACATTTTTCAACAAAATGTTTGCCAGACAATTTGCAGAGATGGGTTAAATATCAGTTGTCGCTGGTAACACCAAGTGATGAAATCCCTGCACCTCATTTACCGCTGAAATTAGAACAAGCAGGAAAACAATTAATTGTACGCTTTCTGACTGAGCAACCGCTGGAAAGATATCTATTGTTGCTTGAAGAAGAGGAGTTTTTAACTCTATCATCCGTATCTTTGGAATTCCTAGGATTAACCAAGCGGGAAACAGAAGTATTGTTTGAGGTGACGCAAGGTAAGACTAATCCAGAAATTGCGGCAACACTGAGTCTGAGCATTGGTACAGTCAGAAAGTATTTAGAACATATCTACTCAAAGCTGGGAGTACAAACTCGTGCGGAGGCGGTAGTAAGTGCTTTGAAACAGCTTGGGAAACTTCGTTAAAGTGGGAATTTACTGATTGTATTCCCAAAGGAGTTGTTAGGATGGATAAGAATTCCGGCTTCTTAGTAGAATCGGCTCATTTTCCAAAATCGATTTCTATCTCTCTTTGGTTACTTTAGGTGATTTAAAAATCATGTCAAATCTTGTGAATCCAGAAGATTATGATTCGATCGCCCAGACGAATGACGAGTCGATCGCACTTGCGATCGCGATTACGGTAATTCCTCAAGAAAACCGGTACACACTGGTTTTTGCGAGAATCTCCCAAGTGCGATCGAACATTTGCTCGATCGAATGGTGCGGCCCTCAGTCGATTGTAGATTTTCAACAGTTGACAGTTGACAGTTGACAGTTGACAGTTTGAGAGCTACCTCTACCCTTAAGTCAGAGAATTGGAGTAATGAATCGTCTTTTTAATTTCTCCCTCAAATGGTTCCGGCTTTCAACCAATTCTTTCTGGTAGATTTTAGATTTACTTTTTTTTAGCGAAAGATGAGAATACCACAGCAAAAGCAGATCGAGCTAATTGATTTTAGCCGAGAACTGACATCAGATTTTCTGTTACCTCAGCGGGAGCATCTCAGTTTTGCATTTGTAGTGCTGTCGGGAGCTCGCGTGCTTTATAAAGCACGCGAGCGAGACGCTCGCACTGCGTAAAAAATGCTTTTTACCAAATTGGGATGCTGCCCGAACATCAAGCTACTTGGCACGTTATTGCTCATTTTGCAAAACTAGGATAAAGCGTTGCCATCCCTTGCGGTTCGTGGCTGTATTTCCCACTTTGCGAAGGTGTGTATGTCTCGTTATACAAACAGAGGCTATCAGGATTTTTCAACACAAACTGCATCATCCGCCGATGGGCTTCACCTCGGAAAAACTGTTTCAGATCGGCTTCTGAACGCCAGTAACTCACCATAATCACTTCCTTTGGCCCACAAATTCCTGCTTTCACTTGCACGCAGCCTTCAGCTTTACCAGTCGAAGTGCCGATCGACACTAGATTTTTCCACATCCAGAAAAACCCCGCGCGATCGCGTGCCACAAAGCCGTTGACAAACACCACTGCTTCCGCGCGATCGGGCAAATCGATCTGGTAAATCGAATATCTGTTTGCATTTGCCATCTTCAAACTCCTTGAAAATCTTACTACCTGGAAATTACATATTCAATCTCACGATTATTCACTAAATTGAATATACAATTTATGATATATTCAACTTAGTGAGTATGTCAACCCCTAGCCTATGTCTCTTAGCTATGCCATTCTGTCAGTCTTAGTAAGCGCCCCCAGCAGTGGCTACGACCTAGCCAAGCGCTTCAATCCCTCTGTGGAAGGATCGGTTGGTTTTTTTTGGAGTGCCAGCTTCCAGCAGATTTACCGAGAATTGAGCCGCCTCGAAGAAAAGCAGTGGCTGCAAGCCGAATCCGTACAGCAGGAAAATCGACCCGACAAACGTATCTATACCGTGACGGGATTGGGCAAACAGCAGTTGTGCCAATGGATTGCTGAGTCGGAGGAGATGGCACCAATCAAAGATGAGTTACTCGTCAAACTCTATGCTGGCTATCTGGTGTCTCCTCAGATAATCGTGGCAAAACTCGAAGTGCACCGCCAGCAACATCAGCAGCGATTAATGATTTATCAACAAATTAAAACCCAGGAATTTACAAATCCCCAAAAGTTGTCAAACAGCCTAAAATTTCAGTACATGACTTTACTGCGCGGGATTCACTACGAAACAGGCTGGCTAGCTTGGTGTGACGAGATCCTGCTGTTGCTGCAATAAGTGCAAGGCGAAGGCAATTTTTTACTAAAATTCTGCAATTTTCTCCTAGATTCCTGAGTGGTAACTTTTCTAAAGTATTAGCAGCAGTTTCGCCAGGTAGAAAGATGATCCAAATTCAAACGACAAATATGACCCTCCCTCTCTGGGGTTTGGTAATTTTCATCCTGTGGACGATCGCAATTGTCATCGCCCTCATAGCAGTCAGGATTCGGCATCTATCTGCGGGCGGATCTCCCAAAGATTTTGGTACACAAAACGATGAAAGCTTGCTGTGGCGACTATTTAGAGTACAATCTAACTTGATAGAAAACCTGCCTTTGTATTTGGGAGTTTTTTTTATGCTAACAGTTAGGGGCGTCTCTGGAATAGCCGTAGATTCGCTGATTGTTGCCTACATTGTATTTCGGCTGCTGCATTCAATGATTCACATCGCCAGTCTCAATCCCATGTTTAGGGTATTAAGCTTAGGGATGCAGTTAAGCTGCTTGTTAGCCTTAATTGTTATGGCAGTTTTGTAGTTGATGACTTACACAACGAACACATATATTGTAGGGTGCGTCAAGCCCACAATCTAATTATTTCGCACGCAGCCTAAGTCTGACGCACCTTACTTACAAGTCTATAGATCGTCTAAAATTACTGTCTGTGATTTCGCTAACCAACCTAAATTATGGAATCGCGTTAGCAATCTTTGGCTGGTATAATAATAAGCTGTTTTAGTTTTTACATTTTGGACTGACTCGCGTCCCCAGGCCACAAAAGTTGGATTATTTTTGAGATTTAGTTTAAATACTGAGCGAGCTTATTTTTAAACATAAATCGTAATCTTTTTAAAATTTAACAGTTAATTTTCCGCAATCCCCCTGACAACTGCTGTATCAAAAGGCTAAGCTAGATACAAGCTTAAACTTCCTTTTCTAGAGACAAACCGCAGCCAATTTCACTCGCCTTTTAACTATGGCAAAAGAATTAGCAATAGACACTCGCGGACTTACCAAACAATTCGATCGCCATATTGCCGTCAATGACATCGACTTGCAAGTCGCCGCTGGCGAAATCTGCGGACTCATCGGCCCCAACGGTGCGGGCAAAACTACCTTGCTGCGAATGTTGGCCTCCGCTGAAGAACCTACTACAGGGGAGATTTACATCAACGGCAAACGCTTGTTGCGCGATCGATCTAATCCCACTCTCAAACAGCGCATCGGTTTTCTTCCCGACGATTTTCCGCTTTACGACGATTTGACTGTTTGCGATTATTTAGATTACTTTGCCAGACTCTACAACCTGCGACAACCCCGGCGCAGAGAGCGCATCTATGCAGTTTTAGAACTCGTGCAATTAACCAACAAGCGCAACAGCTTAATTTCCACTCTGTCGCGGGGAATGAAGCAGCGCCTGAGTTTGGGGCGCACGATTATTCACGAACCGCTGTTGTTGCTGTTAGACGAACCAGTTTCGGGTTTAGATCCGATCGCGCGATCGCAATTTCGCGAAATCATCAAATCCTTGCAACAAGCCGGCATGACCGTAGTCATATCATCCCACGTTCTCAGCGATTTAGCCGAACTTTGCACCTGGGTAGGGATTATGGAATTGGGCTATCTTGTGGAAAGCGCCCCTTTACAAGAACTTTACAAACGCCTCGGGAAACAGCAAATTTTCCTGTCAACTTTGGGCAATTTAGAAGGGTTGACATCCGAACTCAAGAACTTTCCTTGGGTTGAAAGTTGGGAAATAGTGCCGGAAACTCAGCAGGTGTGCGTTCATTTTTCAGGAAGCCGGGAAGATGCAGCGAATTTATTGCGATCGCTCGTCAATGCCAATATTCCCCTCACAGAATTTCACTGCACTCAAGAAGACTTAGAAACTATCTTTCTGAAAATGGGACACAAACAAGCATCTTAAATAGCCTTGGACGCACGGGCGGTCAAAAACCTGGTTTTTACCAAAATCTTTCATCGGAGCCACGAGACTCACAAAAAAACCCGGTTTCTGTGGTCTAAATGCGTTCAATGGGTGCATCTGGGTTTTGAAGAGGGCGAAGCATGACCGCATATAAGTTATTAGTTATAATCCCATATTGACTGCGGTCATGCTTCGCCCCTACAAACATATTTGCCTTGCACAGGTCGCTGCACCCAGTTCAAGACTATTAAATAAATCACCCGATTTCCAATTGTTCACTCACAACTCAAAACAATTATCTATGACTCTCAACTTGCTAGACACAATCGGTAACTGGAATTCCCAGTTATTTCGAGAACTTAAAGGCCGGCTGAAAATGGGCAATATTGCGATCGCCAGCGTCCTTTCCCTCAGCAGTCAACTGGTGCTGTTTTTGTCGTCGAGGAGCCAGATACCCGTTGCGCCTCTTCCCAGCGATTACAAGTACCCCATTCATCACAGATTCTGCACTGGATTTGATGGCAATCCCAAAAGTGATGCAATCAAGTGTATCCAAGATGCGGCAGGAAATTTCATCATTAACTGGCCCTCTTGGTGGCTAGAAATATTCGTTTACCTGAGCATATTTAGTGCGATCGCACTTTTAGTAGCCGGCACTTATATGCTGGTGAGCGACTTAGACAAAGAGGAACGCCGAGGCACACTTAACTTTATTCGCCTCAGCCCCCAATCTGCCAACACAATTTTTCTGGGTAAAATTCTCGGCGTCCCAATTTTACTGTATCTGGCAGCAATTCTTGCTGTACCGCTGCACCTGTACAGCGGATTAGCAGCTCAAATACCTCTGCATCATATTTTATGTTTCGACATAGCAATGGTAGCTAGCTGTGCTTTATTTTACAGCGGTGCAATGCTATTTGGTTTAACAACCAGTTGGTTGGGAGGGTTTCAGCCTTGGCTGGCTAGTGCTGCGGTTTTGGGTTTTATTAGCACAGCTTTTAAGGCACCATCAGTCGGCAATGCTGCGGACTTGTTAGCATTTTTCTCTCCGGCTGCTGTCTTGAAACAGGTAGCTTATCAAGTTAATGAGTCATCCCATTCTAACCTTAACTGGTTAACTGAGGAGTTCGATAGTCTGGAATGGTTCCATTTGCAGATTGGCAAAAATCTTGTGTCTTCTACCGCCTTATCTTTATTGATTTGTGCAGTGGCAACCTATTGGATATACCAGGGATGGCAGCGTCGCTTTCCCAACCCCACCGCCACTGTTTTGAGCAAGCGACAAAGTTATTTGCTGGTGATTTCCTATCAGTCAATAATTTTAGGATTTGCACTCCAATCAAATAAATACTCCCTTGATGAAATCGTCTGTTTGTCGATCCCAAATTTGATGGTTTTTTTAGCTTTGATTGCGGCTTTAACCTCGGAAAGACAAGCTTTGTATGATTGGGCGAGGTATCGGAAACAAATCGTTCCGAGTAGTCAGAAGTTGTGGCGCAAATACCCAATACTCGATTTAATTTGGAGCGAAAAAAGTCCAGCACCAATTGCAATAGCAATCAATCTCCTCAGTTCGACAGTGATTTTAACACCTTGGCTGCTGGTGAATCACACCGCTTTTCCTGCGATGATTGCGTTTATCAATCTTATCCTGATTTACGCCGGCCTCACTCAGCTATTCATGTTCGCAAAAATCCGAAATCAAGCAGTTTGGGCGACTTGTACAGTCGGAGGGGCTATCCTTTTACCACCAATTATTTTGTCTGTGCTTTCCCTCTACCCAGCAAAAGCTCCTTTCATTTGGCTGTCTTTAGTATTTCCCATCTTTGGATCTTCATCTGCCTTGAGAGACCAGTCAATATATGACATTTGTGTCTCGATACTCTGCCAGTGGACTGTGTTGGTGCTGCTGAATCTGCAATTGAGGAGGCAACTCCGAATCGCTGGGGAATCGGCATCTAAAGCTTTGCTGAAGGCTTGAAAAAGGGAGAATGCAGTGCGCCCCGATCGCAATCGGTGGGCATTCCTGACCTCAAAAACCCGGTTTCTTTGTAGATTTATCGTCAACGCAAAACTCGTAGAAACCGGGTTTAAAGCTATCTTTGGAGCGGCAATTAAACTCTCCGAAGTCTTGTTCAGTTTGTTGATTTAAAATTCTAAAATTTCTCTAAGTACACTCTTTAAATCCGCATCAGCAGGACGTTTTGAAAACTGCTCGTGACTGTAAATCCAAACGAGTTTAATAATACAAGTAGTTGCGTTAACTAAGTACATTAGTCTAATCTGTCCCGAAGCTCCTTTAGCAATCCTAAAATCTATCTTGTGAAATGTCCATTCTTCTGGCAACTTAATTTTTCCCGGTAAAGGCTCATTACGGGAATTGTTTGGATATTGGTAATCAATTAATTCTTCCAAAACTTTTGAAATTATTTCAACAAAGCTAGCTCCGTGAATTTTTGCAAGTTTTTTAAAGGAACGGTTGAAATTGTCGGAAGCTTCAATCGAGAAGGGAGTTGAGCCACTCATGGACTTCTCCTTTTTCAATACGATTTGATGATTCGGAATCAAAGGTATCCTTCAAAACTTCAGACATTGCTAGTTCGTATGCGGGGTGCTTGCGCTCTATCAAATCGAGCTTCTGATAACCTAATGCTTTCATGTCTTCGAGAAGAATTGGCTCCGTTGAACTTGCTTCAGGAAGTAGACCTTTACGAGCTTTTTTCCAAGGAAATTCACCGTGAGTCATATTGCTTAATCCATAAGCATGATAACCACCGAAATATCCCCAAATTTCTTCTAAAAGCTCTTGCTTATCAGAGGTAAGCTGCAATAAGGATTCTTTGTTAGGAATAGGTAGCTGGCTAGCTTCAAACTCACTGTAAAACCTATAAGCAGGAGGACAAACAGGGCCGTAGCGCCATGCTTGGATTTCTTCTCCAAAGAAGGCCTCATCATAGAGTGCCAAATGCAAGCTCTGTGCGTAGTATAAAAGCTTCTGAATCTTCATATTAGTCATGTCAGCTTCTATACCATCTTCATAAGCTCTGATAATGAAGTAGCGAGCCAAATTGAGACAGTCGATCATAGCTCCGACCCTCAGTCTAGAACAAATACTTTTCGATCGCCAGATTGGCAGCATATCGATACATACTATTATAATTGAAACTGAGTCGCGAGTGTAATATCAAATCAGCCGATCGCACAAATGTAAATTCGATCGCCCATTCCAATCGCGATCCGCCTCTCATAAGCTAACTATACTTGCGGCCGCGCCACTGAGTCGGCTGATTAAACGCAGAAATTAGAATCCGCACAAACGCTAACGGATCGGCTAAAGGTGACAGCCAAAATAGCCATTTACCAGAAGCTTGGGTGCGATCGTAACTCGGAGCGATCGCAAAACACAAAGCCGATCGCACCGCAACCAAAAATACATTCAATCCCCACAGCCCAAACTGCCCAGATACAGCGATCGCAGGTAGGGAACCCGATAGCAAATACCAAAGGACGATCGGCACCGGCAAACCTTGAACCGCCAACAACAGCCACAAATCGCCCCAAATTTGACCGCTAGAAGCAGCATCTTTGAGATCGAGCGATCGCCCCCATTCATTCCAAGTCTCGATCGCCCCCTCATACATCCGCACCTTCAAGACTTTCGCCCCATCCAAAAAGCCCACCTTAAAGCCCTGAGCCGCAGCATAGCGAGCCAGAGTCACATCATCGCAAAAAGAACCTTTTGCGACTTCATAGCCCCCTAAAGCCACCAAAACCTCGCGCTTACAGAGGAAACACTGACCGTTTGCCATCACCCGTTCCGGCACATCCCCGCCGGTTCCCGTGGGGCCGAAGCGATACACCAAAGTCATTAACAGCGCAGGTTGCAGCCACAACTCGCCCGGATACTTGAGGATGAACTGCGGCGATAGCGAAATCAAATCGTAATTTCCAGCAGCAGCAGTTTTGAGCAAACTTGCGATCAAACCCGGATGCGGCTGAGTATCCGCATCTATCCCCAAAATCCACTCGCACTTCTCGGAAGTTGCCAAAAAACCCCAATTCAGCGCCCACGGACGCCCCACCCAACCAGGCGGTAACGGATCGTCGTTAATTAAGCGAAACCGGGGGTCTTTTTCGGCGGCAGCTTTGACTAAATCCCCTGTTCCATCTACCGAATAGCTGTCAACAACTACCACCTCTCGGAGCTCGTAACTTTGGTGACTCAATCCTTCCAAACAAGGTGCAATTCTTTCTGCTTCGTTCAAAGTCGGCACCACCGCAGTACAAGCACCCAACAAGTCCAGCGTCGGGGAATCTGGTTCCAGGGGCGGGATGCGCGAGGGGCCTTTAATTAACCGCGACATTAAAAGGGCGGTAGCGGGTAATTGCAACAGCAAAAGTGCGGCAGGGATGATGATTGTCAGGTGGTTAGGATCGATCATAGGATTTTAGATTTTAGATTTTAGATTTTCAATTGAATAATTTGGAATTACGGCTGGTGTCAATTTGAAAAATTTAATCAACTTTTGATATCATGTCCTGTCGCTTACCACAACAAAAACGGTTCGTAGTGCGGACTTTAGTCCTCAAGATCGGAGCGGACTAAAGTCCGCACTACGAACGAATATTATTGCGGTTAATTGACGATCGGACACGATATGACCTCAAACATATTACAGGAATTTGGCATGAAAATATAATTGCTGAAAAACCCGGTTTCTTGTTAAAACCGGGTTTTTAAATTAGCTCAAAATTTCCTGTGAATTTTTGCCAAATCAGCAGTGAGCTCGTGTCCGCTCAATTACCATAACAAAAACGGTTCGTAGTGCGGACTTAAGTCCGCACTCAGGCTGCGGACTTAAGTCCGCACTACGAACGAATATTATTGCAGTCAATCGACCGGAAACGATATGATTCCTCATCAGCCGCTTACTTCCGCAAAGCGCCTACGCGCTGAGATGGAATTTCAGCTTTGAGAGCAGATTCCAAAGACGGAATTGCTTCTGTTATGTCATCTGCTGCGGGTTTAGCGATCGAGCTTAATACGATCGCCGGAACTACACCCAGAAGCACAGCTAGCGATGTCGGGAACCAGAACCGAGAATCCAAGGAAGTGACAGTGATAATCGCTCCGAAAGCAAAGTTTACCAAATAAACAATTAAAGGCAAACTCAATTCCGATCGCTCTAATTTTATCGAAGTTTTTCTCCAAAAGAAAGCTGCTACAGACATAAACAGCGCCCCGGTACCCATCCAGCCCGCCAAATTGCGGTAAGGCATCCCAAAGAAAGCGCCAAGTTCCTCAAACTCCCAAAAAGGTACAGAAGTTTGACTCATCGCCGGATCTAGTACAAAATCCCAAGCTGTCAATAATAGAGCGCCAAGGGCGATCGCGCCTATTTGGCGCACCCAATTCAATTCGCCTTTACCACCAGCCAGCCCAGCGCGAGCAATTATATATGAAACCAGTCCTAGATAAAACCACGACATGGGAATTGTAAACGGCACCAGCCCTGCAATTTTGTAGCCCAACCCGCTTAAATAGTGGTAATGGCCGAAGGGAAAACCCGTACTCGTTCCCAACAACTCGCTACTCAAAGATAAAAACACAGAAGGCAGCAAAAATGTCAGAGTTGCACCCAGCCCCAACGTCCGATAGGCATAGAGAGCAACCGCTGCTGCGCCAAAAATGATATAAACTACTCCACCCCCAGCCATCCCCCATTGGAACAAAGTTTGTCCGGCGGGCGATAAATTCATCACGAATTCGGGATGGGGTAAAATCAGCAGCAACCCTGCCAATCCAAAGGCCATTGACAAGACGTGGGCAATCAGGCAAAAGCGCTCAGCTATCAAAAGTTGCTTCATGGGACTCCTCGAAAAAATATTAGATGCAGAAAGCACTCGTTACAGTTTACAATTTTTTACAATAAACCAACACCAATAGGGCACCGGCATTTTTCCAAGATTTGCGCCCAAGCCCGAGAAACCCGGTTGCTGATTGAGTGTCTGGTTGCAACAAGCCTATACAAAATTGCAAAAATAGCTGGGAAGATCCCCAGAACCCGTCCCAAAAATCAGCAGTCATTACACAAATTAGGTACGTTGTTGGGATGCGAGCCCTCTTTGCTTAGATCTTATGAAAGAGCGCTGAAGCGCAACTACATACCTTGGCCCAAGCACGAGCCAATCTTCGATCGATAATTTTGGTATGTTGTTGGGATGGGAGCACTCTTTGCTGAGATCTAGGAAAGAGCGCTGAAGC
>NZ_JAEQCT010000107.1:2530-27101 GCF_020738205.1 Microcoleus sp. PH2017_24_DOB_U_A | reverse complement strand
GATGGGAGCACTCTTTGCTGAGATCTAGGAAAGAGCGCTGAAGCGCAACTACGTACCTTGGCCCAAGCACGAGCCAATCTTCGATCGATAATTTTGGTAGTTTCAGATTTCTTTTCCCGACAATAAAACCACCCAACTAAGAGGGCGGGCCAGGGGGCACCGCCCCTACAAACTGCTTTCGGAGTCAACAGTCAACAGTCAACAGTCAACTGTCAACTTATTGCCAATTCCCTACTAGCACGAAAGGCGCCCAGAAATAAGGATTTTGATACTCTTCGTTTTGCAGCAGGGTTAATTGAGCGTTGCGGAGGGCTTCAGCTTTGCTGGCTTTAGAACCACCAAGCTGGCGGTAAAACTCAGTCATAAAAATAGCGGTAGATTCGTCGTTTACTTGCCAAAGGGTGGCGACTGTGCTGCGAGCACCCGATCGAATTGCGGCGCCAGCTAAACCCAATGCGGCCCGGTTATCGCCGGAAGCAGTTTCGCAAGCACTCAACACCAAAAGCTCGATCGGCTGTTGTTTCTCCCCAGTGCGCGATCGCAAAAGTCGATCGAACTCCTTAACATTTACTTTTTGATCCCAAGTCACAATAAAAGTATCCGCCGCATTCGAGCTAAACTGACCGTGAGTTGCTAAATGGACGATCGGGTAAGACAAAGCTTTAATGCGATCGTGCAACTGCGTGCTGACAAAATCTTGATTCAGCAGCGCACTCGCCGGCATCTGGGCTGAAATTTGTTCGAGTTCCTGTTTCACCCCCGGCAAAGCCGAGAAGCCTTGACGCGATTCCGACAAGCCACCAGTTAGCACTTTTAACTTTACTTGGCTGAGCGGTTTCGGTGCCAGCAATTGCAGTCCCGGCGCCAAAGCAATACTGTATTTTTCTACCAAAAACTTTTCGCCATCGTGCAGCACTGCGATCGGCAGATTTCGCAAGTAACCATCGAGCACAAATACCAGCGTTTTAATCCCGCTGGCAGTCAAATCGGCTTCTGCGGGGCGGATTAACCAGTCGTAAACCTGTTGAATAGGTGGGAACCTGTCGCGCACAAAAGCAGAAGGCCTGATGGTATTTTTGGCTAGTTTGAAGGCTGTTTCTAACTCGGATTGAGACTTCTTAGTCGTATAGCGGCGCAGAGGCTTGCCGGGAATTGACAAAATTACCTCCAAACGATCGCTCAAAATAATTGGGTAAATCACCGCCGCCGTCGGATCGATTTCCTCGATCGACTTTGGTTTAGCATCAGCACAAGCATCCCGAAAAAAGTTATCCAATTCCGCCAACTGCAAAGATTCCACCGTTTGGCGAGCCTGTTTTAACTTATCTTGAGTGGGGGATTCATCTTGCAACAGCAGCCCGACTAATTCCCGATAAACTGGTTCGGCACTTTCCCGAAACGAAAATTGCACTTCGGGATTAACTGTTACCAAATCGCCGCGCAGAGAAGACAATACATTTACAGCTTGAGTATATTGAACGAGCGCCCCTTCTGTATTCCCCTGAGCTTTCCGAATCCGTCCGAGTTGCCACAATAATTGATAGGCAATATCGGGAGATTGAAACGCCGGTGCTAAACTCAAAGCTTCAAGAGTCAAAGTTTCAGCTATAGAATGCTGTTGTTTGAGTTCGTAAACCTTGCCCCTAGCTCCTAAAATATAAGCTTGTATTCGTTTGTCGCCCAAACGGTTTGCCGATTCCCCAGCCAAGGAAAGCATTTGAGCGATATCGCTCAAACCTGGAGTACCGATTGGTAATTTATCCAATTTAATCAAGGTCTGTGCTAGATTAATTTGAGCGTAAAGCCCAGCACGATTGGAAGGGAATTGAGCGACTTGAGGTTCAAGAGAACGCCACAAAATCTGTGCTTCCGAGGCATTTTGGCTATCTGCAAACAGACTCAATTGATTCAACCTCGCCTGCATCCCGATAGTTGATTTCCCCGGCATCGCCTCTGCCGCTAGAGCATAATATTCTAAGGCGGAGCGTTCCAAATCAGTCCGCTTTTCCATACTCAAACCCGGTTTATTGCTTTTAGCCCGGGCTGTGTTTCCCAAATTCAAATAAATTGCAGCCTCTTCTTGTCGGACACCTATTTTTCGGGCTGCTTCCATTCCCGCTGACAGCAAATCCTCGGAGCGTTCCAGTTGTCCCAAAACCCGCAGCACCCTGGCTAAAGCATTAATTGCCCGAATATTTTGTAAGGAAACAGATTGATTTTTCAAACTTACTAAGCCTGCGGGCAAAACTTCACAGGTTTTGTTTTCCAGGTTCAAAGAACCTAACAATATTTTGCAAGCTCTGGGGTAAAGTCCGAGAGTTTCCCAAGCTCGACTTTGATTGATTTGAACTTGCAAAAGTTGATTTTTGCTATCAATTTGCTCAAAAAATTTAGCAGCTTGCGTCCAAATGTCGATCGCATCTTGAGTCTGCCCCCGTTCGAGTTTAATCTGTCCTTGAATGTTGAGAGTTTCCGCCCAAATCCGCTGCTGTTCGGGAGTTTTGGGTTGCGCCCGCACCACCGACAAACTCGAATTCACAGCTTGTTCTGCTTGTTCCCAAAGCGCTAGTTGCCCGTAGGTTGCAGCTAAATTGCTCAAAGCCGCCGCGCGATCGAGATTTTGACCTTTTGCCTCAAATTGCGTCGCCGCTTGCTGTAACAGCGGCACAGCTTCGGAAAAACGTTCTGAAGCATACAGAGTTCGAGCTTGTCGGACAAGCTGCACCGCTGGTGGTGACCGCATCTGAGCAACTGCGGGAGGAATCGCCACCGCTAGCAGACAGGATATCAGAAATAAGAGAATTGCTTGTCGGAGCGATCGGGTAAATTTCATATTCAAGCACTTGTAGGAAGACGGGGAGAGAGTGGGAGAGGGTGAAATAGGGCATTAAAATACAATAGGCTTGGGTTATAATTGTCATTGCGAGGAACGAAGCAATCCCAGAATCTATTTTTCACATTGCTTTTTCCCCCTGTACCGTCCTAAGTAAACTGTATTGGGTGATAATTGTCATTGCGAGGAACGAAGCAATCGCAGAAGGGAGCATCTCAGTTTTGTAAGAAGCATTTTTTATTTTAGTGCTGTCCCCGCTCGCGTGCTTATACACCAATACGGTTTACTTAATGCTTTTTTGTCATTGCGAACGTCCACGCGCGGCAATCGCAGCGTCTATTTTTCACCTCGTTTTTCCAACGGACTGTCTTAAGTAAACCGTATTGGCTTATACACGCACGCGAGCGGGGACGCACGCGAGCGGGGACGCACGCGAGCGGGGACGCACGCGAGCGGGGACGCTCGCACTATAGCAAAACTGAGATGCTCCCATCGCAGAATTTATTTTTCACATGGCTTTTGCTCTCTTGGCGGTCTGCTCTCAATTGTATTGCATTAAAATAGACAATTTAAATTCAGTACACCACTTACCAATCACCAATTAATCGGGTGCATCTGGTTTTTGAAGCCTGAAGAAGCATGACTGCATATAAGTTATTAGTTATAATCTTATATTCACTGCGGTCATGCTATAGCCCATACAAACATATTTGCTTGCATTGAGATGCACCCAATTAATCCGCGTTTATCCGCCGTAAAAAACATCTTGTCAGCGCGACGGACAAAGAGAATTCGATCGAGGATTGCGAGACTCAGCAGCATTACCTGGATTGTATCCAACCAGCGTCACCTCCCCTTTCTCATTCACCACCCAACCGCGCGCCGGAACTACTTCCCGAGCTTTTTTTTCCCTTTCTTCCTTCGGACTTCTATCCGTTACATCCGTTACATCCCGTACAGCGCTCGTTGCCGAACTTCCTTCTGCTTCCACCCACGGAAACGGCGTTTGTGCGCTACCAAGAAAGTCATTAGGACTCGGTGGCACTCCTCCTTTCCCCGTGACAGTAAACTCGTTATCGGCTCCTTCAACGCAGGGATTAGCAGCAATTAACGCAGCCGGATTCACCACATTTTGTGGCAACTCTACTAAACCTTGAGCGGGATTTACCCCAGAAGCAGTAAATGTTACCGCCCCTTGCAAAGCCGGGCCAGCACTTTGAGAAATCGCGGTGATGTCGCTACTTTGAAGCAGAGATGTGGGACTGACTTGCAAAGCTGCAAATTGCGCGTCACTGAGATTCAACCTGCTTCTGACTTGTTCCCGGCCAACTGCTGCAAAGCCCAAGACATTCGGGACATTAACATTGACGCGGCCGCCACCTGCGGTGCGGGCGTTGGCGGTGATGTCGCTGTTTTCTTGGGGGAGGGCGAGCAAAGTATTGCTATTAATATTGATATTGCCACCTTCAGAAGTACCCGCATCGGTGGTAATTCGACTTCCGCGGCGCAATTGGATGTCTCGTGCTTGCAGGTTAATATTTGCTCCGACACCGGATGCACTTCTACCATCAATGCTACCTTTGTTGTCAAGGCCGATCGCATTTGCGACAATATTGATATTACCAGCGCGCCCGGTTCCCAAAGCTTGCACCGTCACATTGCCTTCATTCCGGACAATCAATCGATCGACATTCAAGTTCACCGAACCTGCATTTGCCGTAGCATTGGGATTATCACCCGTCGCCTTGCCAACAGAAGCATCAATAGAACTGTTAAAACGAGGATTACCTAAACTACCATTTACTTCGACGCGATCGGCATTAATCGTAATATCCCCCACGTTTCCTTTACCCGAAGAATTAGAAGAAATGAAGCCCCCATCCCGCAGAATCAGGTTTCGCGTGTCAATGCGGATATCCCCGGCCCGGCTAGAACTAATTGTTCCAGAGGAAAAAGCACTAGCAACTTGATTCCCATTGCTCAAAACTTCAGAAATACCTGCAATTTCTACTGATTCGCTAGCCCTAACAGTTAAGTTTCCTCCTGGCCCCCCATTCGTAGAGAAGATAACTCCGCCAACCGAAACACCGCTCCCCAAGGTGAACGCGGAGCCCCCAGAAAGACTCAGCCGTTTTGTATCGATAGTGATATCTCCCGCCTTTCCGGTAGAGCCGATGGTAAGCGTGCTGATGCCGCTTGCGACAGCAGTTTGAGAAATGGTGTTCGACAATTGTACCGATTCAGCAGCTTTAATTGTTATATTTCCCGATCGGGCAGCGTTGTAGCTAGTGCTGGCGAGAATAGCACCATCCCGCAGGATCAATCTTTGGACATCAACGGTGATATTTCCTGCCGCACCGGTACTCCCTTTCGTTGTTGCGTTGTTGCTCCCAGAACCCTGAATCTCAAAAGTATTCGCACGGATGCTTAAATTTCCACCATTTCCAGCACCAAAAGCTATGCCGCCAAATATTGCACCATCCCGCATCAGCAGGCGTCCAGTATCGATTTTAATGTCTCCGGCTGCTCCAGCGCCAGCAGTAGCATTAAGCAACACAAAGTTCGCAGCTAATGGGTCGATTAGTCCCGATGCCAGATATTTAATTACAATCTGTTGAAAGCCCTCAATTCCCAGCCCGCTGATTTCTATTGCATCAGCAGCGCGCAAATTGATATTACCTCCAGCACCATCTCCAAAAGTGAAAGTAGACAATTGCGTCCCGTTTTGCACTTGCAACTTTTGGGTGTTTATATCAATACCTTTTCCATCAATATTCCCGAAGGTGAGCGCATATATTCGTGCAGCATTGATGCCGATATTTCCACCTTTGAGTTCTACTCTACCGCCACCTATTCCACTCGTGTTAATCAGCGTACTATTGGATATTTGAATATTGCCAAAGTTTTGAATGTTGCCATAATTTAAACTTAAACTCCCCTGCTGTGGACTCGATGTCAGTGCCAAATCTACTAAACCGGGACTGGCTACGCTACCGAGTGCAATTTGTCCGCCACTAGCAGTTAAATTGCCACCTGGGATTTGGATGTCGCCACCAATCAGTGCTAAAGTCTGACCCTTGTCTACTGCTAAGCCAACTCGATCTGTAATCGGAATCGCTACGGGAGATGTTGCTGGGAGATTGACTGTTCCTGTAGCTGTGGATTGATTGACAATTGTACCGGGATTGTCTCTAAATCTCAGACCAACTGGAATATTAACTGTTAACAGCGGGGATGTTTGCCCTGTGGTGCTGCTGAATTCAAAGCCGTTATTAAATACAATACTCTCAGCAGTTGAAGCGACAAACGAACCGCGCAAATCTAACCGAGCGTTGGGGCCGAAAATAAGTCCGCATTGCCTAGGACTCCGAGGGTTCCTAAAATATTTGAGGGTTGCCCGCCCGTGACGCGGGTGAAGATGTTAGCAATTCCGCTGGGATTTTCAAAATAAGCTCCCTCTCCACTTTTGATGTTAAATTCTCGAAAACTGTGAAATAAATTCACGCCGCGAGTGGCACCACCAGTGATTCGCTCTGATGGTAAGTTGTTGATATTATCGGGTACAAGGCGCGAACTTTCTGCTCCCAAGCTGCTGTCGGGGACGATTTGGGCGATCGCACTTTCAGTAAACAGACACAGGTAAAAAAATGCAAATAATATCAGGTTCCGTCGATTAACCGCAACAAGTAAAGTTCGTAGTGCGGACTTTAGTCCGCTCTTATTCTGCGGACTAAAGTCCGCACTACGAACCGTTTTTCTTTTCGTAATCGACCGATCGCGATCTAAAAGGTAAATCACTCTTAAAATATAGTATTTGTCTCGGTCTTTGAGTTCATTAATTTGGCAAATCTGCCATAAGTAGAGATATTGGAAAATCATAATCAACCTTTTGTTAGCTAACATTCGGTCATAAAATTTCTAGCATTTGCCCTGTTTGTAGTTATCGAGGCTGACAAACAGAATCAGGACGCCTCGTGCGCTGTGGAAATTGACCGGCAACTTCCGCAGCCACCAGCGTAACTTCCCCTTTCTCATTCATCACCCAGCCTTGAGCAGGAACAACTTCCCGATCGGGAATTTCACCTTCTTCCCTTCTTCCCTTCTTCCTTCTTCCTTCTTCCTTCTTCCTTCTTCCTTCCTCTTCTATTTCTATCCACGGAAACGGTGTTTCTGTGCTACCCAGAGAGTCATTGGGGCTAGGAGGCACTCCCCCCCGACCAGTAACAGTAAACTCGTTATCGGCTCCTTCAATGCAGGGATTTGCCGCAATTAATGCAGCCGGATTCACCACATTTTGTGGCAATTCTACCAAACCTTGAGCGGGATTCACCCCAGAAGAACTAAAAGTAACAGTACCTTGCAAAGCCGGGCCTGCACTTTGAGAAATCGCGGCGATGTCGCTACTCTCAAGCAGAGAAGTAGGACTGACTTGCAAAGCTGCAAATTGCGCGTCACTGAGATTCAACCTGCTTCTGACTTGTTCGCGGCCGACTGCTGCAAAGCCCAAGACATTCGGGACATTAACATTGACGCGGCCGCCACCTGCGGTGCGGGCGTTGGCGGTGATGTCGCTATTTTCTTGGGGGAGGGCGACTAGAATCTGGCTGTTGAGATTGATGTTACCGCCGTCGGAATTACCTGCATCGGTAGTAATCCGGCTGCCGCGTCGCAACTCAATGCTTTTTGCTTGCAGGTTAATATTTGCACCCGTACCGGATACAGTTGTGCCGTCAATGCTGCTTTTGGCGTCAAGGGAAATTGCATCTGCGACAACATTGATATTACCAGCCCGTCCGGTTCCCCTAGCCTGCACCGTGACTGTAGCGCCATCCCGAACGATCAATTGACGGGTATTAAGATTCAATTCGCCAGCATTCGCCGTCGGGTTGGGACTATTAATCGGGAACCGGCTGCCGACAGAAGCATCAATTGAACTGACAGATAAACCGTTACTGCTGATGCCACTGACTTCAATGCGATCGGCATTAATAGTAACATCACCTCCATTTCCAGCACCAAAAGATCTCGTAGAAATTAGCCCCCCATCCCGCACCACCAACCTCGGCGTATCGACGCGGATATTCCCGCCCCGACTAGAACTCAAAGTTGCAGAACTCAGCGCACTATCAGTGCGATTCCCGCTAGTCAAAACAGGAGAAATTCCTGTAATTTCCACTGACTCGCTGGCCCTAACTGTTAAGTTTCCCGCCGCTCCGCCGTTCCTGGAAAACAGAAAGCCCACTAATATACCTGTTCCTAATGTAAAAGCAGAACCGTCAGCAAGACTCAAGCGCTTGGTATCAACCGTAATATCCCCTGCTCTGCCGCTAGAACCGATACTGAGAGTGCTGATTCCAGTTGATATAGCAGTTCTGCTACTGGAGTTGGACAGTTCTACCGATTCAGCAGCTTTTACGGTGATATTTCCCGACGGCCCGTTACTGTAACTCGTACTGCCGAGAAGGGAACCATCGCGCATAATTAACCGCCCAACATCAAGGTTGATGCTTCCTCCGGCACCGCTACTATCTTTAGCTGTGGCGTTGTTGATTCCAGAACTCGCGATTTCAAAAGTGTTGGCGCGGATATTCAGATTGCCGCCATTTCCAGCACCTAAAGTAATGCCGCTACCTACTACCCCATCGCGCATCAGCAGCCGTCCGGTATCGATGTTGACGCTTCCCCCATTTCCGGCGCCAGCAGTACCGTTAAAAAACATAAACTTAGGGTCAAAAGGGTCAACTGTTCCCGATAGGAGATATTTAATTACAATTTGTTGAAAGCTCTCAATTCCCTGCCCGCTCATTTCTACCGAATCAGCACCGCGCAAATTGATATTACCTCCAGCACCATCTCCTAAAGTGAAAGTAGACAATTGCGTGCCATTTTTTACTTGCATTTTTTGGGCGTTTATATCAATACCTTTTCCGCCAGCATTTCCAAAGGTGAACGCATATATTTGTGCAGCGTTGATACCGATATTTCCACCTGTTATTTCTACTCTACCGCCACCTGTTCCACTCGTGTTAATCAGCGTACCATTGGATATTTGAATATTGCCAAAGTTTTGAATGTTGCCATAATTTAAAGTAAGATTACCAGGCCCGGATACACCAGGGGTTAGTGCCAAATCTACTAAACCAGGACTGGCTACGCTACCGAGCAAAATTTGTCCGCCACTAGCGGTTAAATTGCCGCCTGGGATTTGGATGTCGCCGCCAATCAGTGCTAAAGTTTGACCCTTGTCTACTGCTAAGCCAACTCTCTCGGTAATTGGAATCGCTACGGGAGATGTTCCTGGGAGATTGACTGTTCCTGTAGCTGTGGATTGATTGACAATTGTACCGGGATTGTCTCTAAATCTCAGACCAACTGGAATATTAACTGTTAACAGTGGGGATGTTTGCCCTGTGGTGGTGCTGAATTCAAAGCCGTTATTAAATACAATACTGTCAGCCGTTGAAGCGACAAATGAACCGCGCAAATCTAATCTTGCATTGGGGGCATTGCCTAGGACTCCGAGGGTTCCTAAAATATTTGAGGGTTGCCCGCCCGTGACGCGGGTGAAGATGTTAGCAATTCCGCTGGGATTTTCAAAATAAAGTCCCCGCCCTTCACCGATGTTGAAGGAGCGGAAACTGTGAAAGAGATTAGAGCCGCGAGTTGCGCCTCCTGAAATGCGATCTGAGGGTAAGTTGTTGATTGTATCCGGTACAAGGCGCGAACTTTCGGCACCTAAAGTGCTGTCGGGGATGATTTGGGCGATCGCACTTGCGGGAAATAGCAACAGGAAGGCAAACAGTAGGGAGTAATGTAAGCGAGGCATAAAAAAATTATTTTTAGGATAAAGTCGATCTGTGTAAGCTCATCTCGTTTCTCTAAAGGTTTTGCATTTGGCTGCTAATCACAATTTGCTCTACAGTGATTTCTAGTTCGGGAAAAGTTTTAGAGATAATGCGCTCATTACCTGTAAAACTTTGAACTAAATAGCGGTCATTTTCCAAAGAGTAAACAAAAACTGTGGGAATTTTGGGATTACCTAAATAAGCCCTAGAAGCGATAGCTAAATAGTCCACAATCCAATATTCACAAATACCGAGCCGTTGATACTCATCCAACTTATCAACATAGTCGTCTTCCCAGTTAGTTGAAGTTACTTCTACTGCTAATTGTATAGGTTCGGTAAGGGCTCCGTAGCCGCGGACATTGCTATTCCATACTGATGCCTTGACCACGCCGACATCAGGATTTCTGCCTTGCTCTTGCCCCCTCGCTGTTACAGTTCTGAAAACTATATCTTTGTCAACGATATAGTCAAGTTCCAAGCGCCTGATTTCATCGTTAAAGCCAAATACTAGAAATCGTGCTACATTTTTATGAGCTCTGGTTGCTTCCACTTTGACAATCTCTCCATTTACAAGTTCGTAGATGCCCGATCCGTCGGGGTACTTTTCGATAAACTCTACAAATGTTAGTTTAGTTTTTGTCTGAACCATAAGACAAGCCCTCTTGTGTTAACTAGGTTAGGATTTATATCGTTTCCGGTTCCATTATAATTATATATTTGGATCGTATCAGTGCGATCGCGATCCAAGTAGCGATCGAGACCGCCACTTAATAAAATTTGACTGTCAGCGCTAAAATGTGAGAAATTTATCAAAGGTTTTGAATGTAAGATCGTTGACCGTTGCACGATCGTGATTTAACCACAGAGAACGCAGAGAACACAGAGGGAGATAAGAGAGATGAAAAATTCTGATGCTACGGGATTTGATATAACTCAGAGGAGAAAGAGTCATGAGTTTGAATGAGTTACCGGGAACAGAGCTAATTCTACCTGGTCATGGAGAACGCAATCGTTCATACTAGATGGTAGACACCTTCAATCTTAGGAGCCGTCTATGTTGCTAGAAGAAGTCAAAGAGCAGGTCTTCAAACTGCCACCGAGCGATCGCCTTGCGTTAGTGAGCGCCATCATTGAGTCCTTGCAATATCCGCCAGTTACCAGGGGCGATCGTTCTGGTGCGATTCAGCGGATGCGAGGCTTGCTAAAGACAGACCAACCCGCACCGACAGATGAGGACGTGGCTGCAATGTTGGAAGCGCGACGAGTGGATTTGCTACTATTGGGATATTGAATTTGAAGATGCTTATGACACTGACAATCGTAGCTGAACGGGCTCCTTTAAATGCAAATGAAGATGGTGTGATTCTCGTCGGCAAAACTCGCGTTACATTAGATACTGTAATCGGTGTTTTTCAGCAGGGCGCGACCGCAGAAGAAACTGTTTATCGCTATCCGTCTCTGAATCTAGCTGACGTTTATGCCACGATCGCCTTCTATCTCAAGCACGAATCGGAAGTAGAAGCGTACTTGCAACAGCGACGGCAGCAATCGCAAGAGATTCGCACTATGAATCAAGCAAAATTCGACCCACAAGGCTTGCGCGATCGCCTGCTTGCCCGCAAAACAGCGCAAGAACCATGTTAAAATTTCTTGCTGATGAAAACTTCGACAATACGATCGACCCAATAGTTAGGGCAACTAAAACTTAGAATGATTACTCTGATTCATCGTCGAGTCGAGGAAGCACGTCAGGGAATTAATCCGGCAGTAATTTGTCGGGTTCCATCGGGCTGGGTAGTGCTTGGTGATGTTCAGTTCTTGCAGGGGTATTCACTTTTGCTACCCGATCCAGTTGTGCCAAGTCTGAACGCTTTAACAATGGAGCAACGCATAATCTTCTTACAAGACATGACGGTTTTGGGTGATGCTTTGCTTGAGGTCACTGGTGCAATTCGTATCAACTACGAAATCTTGGGTAACAGTGAAGCGGCACTACATGCCCATGTGTTTCCGAGGTTCGCAACTGAGCCAGAAGAGAAGCAACGGAAGCCAGTATGGTTTTATGATTGGAAAAATGCGCCCCCATTCGATCCAAAGCAGGATCAACAATTGATGAATAAAATTGCAGCGACGATTGAGCAGTATCAGAAAAGTATGTAGAGGCAATAGCACTATAGGGCGATCGCGGCGGCATAACAACCCGGTCGAAGCGGCAAATTAATCGTTATAAAAGATAAACTTGAGTGCAATGGTATCAGTTCTATAAATTTTGCTATGACAACCACAGAAAAATTGATCGTGCTTGCTCTAGGTATTACCGCTATCAGTTTATTTGCTGGAATTCTCTATCAAGCAGTCAGTCAAATAATCGATCGACGCAAGTATCCTCCGCAGGGTGAACTGTTTGATATTGGAGGATTTCGTCTACATCTCAACTGTGTGGGAAAAGGGACACCAACAGTCATTATGGATGCTGGCGGTGGTGCTCCCTCAATTACGTGGGGTCTGGTTCCCTCTGAAATTGCTAAGTTTACTCGTGTCTGTACCTACGATCGAGCAGGGTTGGGTTGGAGCGATCCCAATCCCAAGATACCTCGCACAAGTCAGCAGAGTGTTGATGAATTACACGCCCTGTTGACGAAAGCTAAGATCGAACCTCCCTACATTTTAGTTGGCCACTCCTTGGGTGGAGGCAATATGCGACTATATGCCAGTCAACATCCAGAAGAAGTCGTCGGATTGGTGCTGGTTGATTCTGTCCATGAAGATCAAATAACACCCGCAATATGGAAGCGTATGAAAAGGGTAATTTTGCTTTACCAGCTTCTGATAATTGCCAGTCGGGTTGGAGTGTTACGATTAATCGGAGATATGAATGTGTTGCCAATGTTTAAGGATATCAAACAAGAAAGTCAAAAATATCCGTTGGCAGTGCAAGCTCTATTTGACACCTTCAAATCTTCCTGTTACCGCCCCTGTTATTGGGCAACTACGTCAAGTGAGCTTGCCAATATGAAAAGGAGCTTTCAGCAATTGCAAGCGAGTACACTACTGGGGAATCTGCCTTTGATTGTATTAAGTCAAGGCTCTAAAAATCCACAGATGAGTGATGAAAGATTCCAGAAATGGCAATTGCTTCAGCGAGACTTGACCCAACTATCCTCAAATAGCCAACATATCATTGCAGAAAATAGTGGACATCTTGTAATGCTAGATCAGCCTGAATTGGTGGTTAGTGCGGTTCATCAACTGATTGAATTGAGATCGCCACTTAATAAAAATTGACCGTCAGCGCTAAAGATGAAAGTGTTGGGTGAAGCGAAGCGTAGGGTTCGATCGCACTCAACGCAACCTACAATATTAAAACGGAAAATAATTGATCCGAAAGTAGAGGCCTTTTTCCTGGAAAGTTCGATCGCCCCCTCGGACATTAATCAAGGGAATACCATAGTCTAAGCGCATATTAAACCGATCGCCCATCTGCCACACCAACCCCACACCAGCACCCAGAAGCTTGTCAGAATCAGGATTAGCTTTTTCGCCAGAATGGTTCCAGCCTACCCCCAAATCGATAAATGGAGCCACCTGCAACAATCCTTTGACCTTCGGGACGCGCCAAATTGGAATACGCACTTCCGCAGATGCGATCGCACCGCTATCAGTTAACAACAAATCCTGCCGGTATCCGCGCACGCTTTGCACGCCGCCGATCCCGATTTGTTCGAGGGACAGCAGCGGGCGATCGGCGAACTGAATGTCGGAACGCACTATTAGCAAGGTTTCCGGCGCTAGCAGCCTCACGTACTGCGCTTGTCCGCGCCACGCCAGGAAGCGACTGTCAGGGCCGCTATCGTTCGCAGTAGCACCCAAAAAATTGGTACCGATGGAAAACTGCGATCGCGCTGCGAGCACTTGTCGGGAATTCCGCTGCACGTATTCTTGAAAAAACCGCACCGCCGAAACCCGCGTTTCGCCGCGCTCGTTTGCTCCCGCTGACAGCGCAAATCTTTCTCCCAACAGGAATGTATCGCTTTCTTGGCGCGAAAAAGTTACTCCCACAGCCAAAGTGCGATCGGGCTTTTCGACGATCGGCTGGCGGTAAGTTAACTCGTAAGTTCGCGATTTCCCCTCAATTTCCGCAGCATCAAACGGTTCCTCGATCACGTTAGTGCTCGCAGCACTCGCAGCAAACCGAATCGTGCCGTTGCGCGCGTTGACGGGGACTGTGTAGCTGCCGTTGAATTCGTTGCTGCCGTCGGTGTTAGCGTAGGATAGCTCTAATCCGTCGCCCAAACCGAGCAAATTCGCTTGATTGATGCGCGCGCCGCGCCGAAAACTGCCCACGCT
Source organism: Microcoleus sp. PH2017_24_DOB_U_A (assembly GCF_020738205.1). Lineage (NCBI taxonomy): Bacteria > Bacillati > Cyanobacteriota > Cyanophyceae > Oscillatoriales > Microcoleaceae > Microcoleus > Microcoleus sp. PH2017_24_DOB_U_A. The sequence goes on along the minus strand of NZ_JAEQCT010000107.1, from coordinate 13,074 downwards.
GGGCGATCGATTGTTGTCTAGAAAAACTTCGCCGCTGAAGCTGTCTGCTTCTTTAATCCGCACTTCCAAACGGCTGTTTTCCGGGCGGCTTCCAGCTTGCAATTCTGCCGAAATATTGGCAATTAAGGGGTCGAGTTGCAGCATTTGCAAAGCTTCCAGCAGGCGATCGCGATTCAATGGCCGCCTGGTGACACGTTCTAGGCGCGATCGCACGTAATTGGCATTTAAACGCCTGTTTCCACTAATCTGAATTTCATCTAATCCGCCTTCGACAATCCGAATTTTCACCACACCTCCTTCTCTGGGAAATGTTTGGTTGGCGGGAATTACAGCGCCGGAATTGATGTATCCTGCTGCTACGTATTTTTGAGTCACTGCCCCTTCTGCTGCGATCAGTTCGGCAAAGGTGATGTCGCGCCCCGCAAACTGTTGCGTAACTGCTGCGAGTTCGCGATCGCTAAAAGCTGTGTTTCCCTCAAATTCAAAGCGCAAAACCCGAATTGTACCCGGAATCCCCGGCCTGGAATCGCCGGGAACTGGTGTTGGGGGAGTTGGTTGGAGGGGAGACGGCGGCGGCGGTTGCGGGGCTATTGGTGCAGGCAATTCCGGCTCTCTGGGTTGAATTGGGTTGGGCAGTTGGCTCAGTTGCGAATCTCGATCGATACCTATATTTTCTTTTAGCTTTTGATCTCGGTTAGAAAGCTGAGTTTCTCGATCGTTCGTGGCGAATGTGCGACCGACAGAATTGGCAGCTTCTGGCTGTAAATCGGGAGTTTCCGCAGGTAGAATTGGTGCCAAAGTCGATCGATCGGACTCAGTGGCGGGCAAGTCTTCCCGGGTGTCAAGATTCGTGTCGTTGGTTCGTAAAGGTCGATCGGCTCCGCTGCGGACTGTTGCCAAATCCTCAACATTTGAAGTCAAAATTTCAACGTTGCTCGCGGATGTTTTCGTCGGTTTTCCCAACCAAACTAAGCCAAAGATTCCAGCAATTAAAAATAATTTTTGCGATCTACAGTTCATATGATATAATTATTATTTCGCTAGATTGGGTGAAAATATTTTAAGGAACCAGCGCACCCTAAACTAACAATTAATCTTAACCGAAAAAAAGGCAACACCGGGCACTGCCAAGAATTTCCCAACGGCTAAAAACCAAAAGGTCGATCGACCTTTTGGTTCCTCCGCCAAAACTTACGCAGCAACCGGATGCAGATCCGCAAAAATATCTTTGACAGTTGACAGTTGACAGTTGACAGTTGACAGTTGACAGCATACAGGTTGACAGTTGACTTGACGAAAGGAGGGAGACCTCTACCGGAAAGGAAGAGGAGTCGAGCAATCAATCGTCTTTTTTTAATTTCTCCCTACAAGGCTTGGGGATTTAAACCAATTTTTCCTGGTAAGGAATGAGAATTAAATAACTTAGGAGCGCGAATTAAATAACTTAGAATTTTAATTATTGTGGGATGGGCGTCCCGCCCGTCCTTTAAAGACGGGCGGGACGCCCATCCCACAAACTACAGGTTTGTAGTGAGGACTTTAGTCCGCAAGAAGAAGGACTGAAGTTCTCACTACAAACCTGTGTGCGTCAAGGTTCGTAGTGAGGACTTTAGTCCGCAAGAAGAAGGACTAAAGTCCTCACTACAAACCTAATTATGCAGGGCGGCTCGCACTAGCAGCACCCATGGGAGCTCCGTCAGTCAATCCCACCAACTTAGCGCTCAACTCCCACATCCGCTCACCTTTCTCATCATCGCGCGCCTGCGGAGAAACCTTCTGCACAAAAGACTTACCATCTTTTTTCTGACGATTTCCCCAACTCCAATAAGCCCCAGATTGCTTGTATTCTGGATCTGCAACCACCATTGCCAGCCTTTCGCCCGCCAACTCCTGCGACACATAACCGCCGGTGATATTCTTCTGAAACAGCGGGAAAAGTTTCTGAAATAAAGGATAGTGATTGCGGAAAAGTGGCGTATCCGCCACGCATCCCGGATACAGCGAAGTGAAATTAATCCCCGTCGATTCGTGAAAGCGGCGGTGCAATTCCCGCATCGTCAGCACGTTGCAAACTTTGCTATCTTTGTAAGCCTTGACAGGTTCAAACTGCTTCCCATCTACCATCGAAACCGGATCTTGGAAACCCGCTTCAAAACCCTCAAACTTGCCCAAATCAGGACGCGGCGGAATCTTTCCACCCAACTCGTCTGGATTGTGAGTCACAGTTCCCAAAATCACGATTCTCGCATCTTGATAATAGGAAGGTTTCATGCTATCCATCATCAGATTGCACAGCAGGAAATGACCGAGGTGATTGGTAGTCATCGTCAACTCGTAACCTTCAGGGCTCCGCAGCGGTTCCTTAATCAAAGGCAGATAGATAGCTGCGTTGCACACCAAAGCGTCTAGAGGCCTGCCGCTTGATTTGAATTCCCGAGCAAATCGGCGCACGCTTTCCAAATCGCCCAAGTCAATGTGCATAATCGTGAAACTACCTTGAGGTATGCCCAACTCTTGAGCGGCGTCTCCGGCTTTTCGCACGTCGCGACAGGCCATGACTACGTGCCATCCTTTGTCTGCAAGGGCTTTGGCGCCGTACAAGCCGACGCCGGAGGATGCGCCGGTGATGATAACCGTTGACTTGTGATTTTGTGCCATTTTCTTAAAAATGCTTGGCTATTGATTATTTTGGGGCATCTCAAAAGCTGAGCTAGCAGCTCGGATGTTTTCAGATGCCCTCAGGTTAATAGGATAGGCCCAAACGTTGTGAATCTCAACTTTCTAGGTTGCCGATCGACACTCCTAGCCCATTTTCGGAGATTCGGGAGATAAGTTCGTAGTGCCGACTTCAGTCGGGAGATAAGTTCGTAGTGCCGACTTCAGTCGGGAGATAAGTTCGTAGTGCCGACTTCAGTCGGAATCGGAGTGCATTTTGCGGACTTAAGTCCGCACTACGAACCGTTTTTGCGGACTTAAGTCCGCACTGCGAACATGATATATATGAGGGAATAACTTGAACGCATTGAAAGGTAAAGGTAGTCGGAAATGGTCTTGTTAAAAGTATTAGGTATGAGCTATTATTGAGAAATAAGTTATCAAGATATGCTCAATTTATGGCTGATGTTTTCATAGCTATTTGCTCAGTAAATCAGCGATCGCCCCAACCAATAGATTTGGCTCCACAGGCTTGGAAATGTGCCTCTGAAAGCCTGCTGCCAGAGCTTGTTGGTGGTTGATTTCTCCAGCATAGGCAGTCAATGCGATCGCCGGGATCAGCCCCCCCCGCTCCGGTGATAGAGAACGCACATATCCGATCAAACTGTAGCCATCGACTTCTGGCATTCCAATATCGCTCACCAAAACATCCGGCACAAACGACTCTAGGGCTACCATAAATTCAGCCGCAGATGCAACTGTCATCACCTCCGCTCCAGCCATAACCAGGAATGCGCCGATTACTTCCCGGCTGTCTGCCTCGTCATCAATTGCCAACACTCGGATGCCTCTGAGATCCTGTTCTGCTTCTAATAACTTGTCCGGATTTTCCCCTGTTTTGACGTTCAGCAGCGGCAGGCTGACTCTAAAAGTGGCTCCTTTTCCTTCCCCAAAACTGTCAGCTTTGATTGTTCCGCCGTGGGCTTCTACCAGTTGATAAACGATCGCCAGTCCCAACCCTAGCCCCCCGTGTTTGCGAGTAACAGAAGCATCTTCTTGACGGAAAGACTCAAAGATGTAGGGCAAAAAGTCTCGATTGATGCCTTTACCCGTATCTGTTACCACAATCTGCGCTTGGTTGTCTGCTAACTCTAATCGAACGTCTATTCGTCCACCCTTGGGAGTGAACTTGACAGCGTTGGAAAGCAAATTCCAGACAATTTGCTGGAGGCGAACCGCATCCCCAGACACTTGCCCGATATTGGATAGCACGTGATGAATCAGAATTGACTTGGCGGTGGCGGCAGTCTGCACTGTTTCGATCGCAGATTCAATGGTAGACAACAAATTGACAGCAGTCACATTCAAACTCAGTTTGCCGCGCAGCACGCGAGCCATATCGAGCAAGTCGTCAATTAATTGAGCCTGTGCCAGGGCATTCCGTTCGATCGTCGCTAACGCTGCTACAGTTTTGGTTTCATTCAGCCTGCCAGTTTGCAGCAACTTCGTCCAGCCTAAGATCCGGTTGAGGGGCGATCGCAACTCGTGAGAAAGCACCGCCAGAAACTCGTCTTTGATGCGGTTAACTCTTTCCGATTCGGCCAGGGCAGCTTGTTTTAATTGCAGAATGCGATCGCGTTCGATTTCCGCTTGTTTGCGATCGGTGATATCCCGCGAAGTCGATAAGATTTGTACAACTTGGCCTGCCACATCCCGGATCGGTGCTAACACGACATCCCACCATTTTGGCGTGCCTTTGGCGGTGGCACAAAAGCCCTGAAATCTAGCCACTTCTCCTGCCTTCGCCGCCGCGATCGCAGCTTCCACCTCTTCCCGAGCTTCATCTTGCCAAAAACAGAGCCATTCCGCGTTCAAATAGGGGGTGAGATCGTCGATCTCCAACAGGCACATCCCTCCTGTATTTATGTATAAAAGTCGTGCATCCAGATCCAGCACTTTGATGCAGTCGCTGCTGCTGTCTAACACCCGTTTTCTAAACTCTTCACTGTGACGCAGTGCTTCCTCGGTGTGCTTGCGATCGGTGATATCCAAATCTACGCCCGACATCCGCATCGCTTGCCCGATCGCATTATAAAACACTTTCCCCAGGCTCAGCGCCCACCTGATTCTGCCGTTGGGATAGATCACGGTTATCCTCCACAATCAAAACAGTGCGCTCAACTTGACTCATAATTGGTCTTCCTCCGGAGACTGAACAGGGAGCATCGTGATTTCAAACCAGTAGCTCAACAACGTCTGAATACTTCGCTTCAACAGCTTAAAATCCATAGGTTTGATGATATAGCTGTTCGCTCCTTGTTCGTAGCAGGCTGCGATGTCTTTGGGATTGTTAGATGTGGTGAAAACAACCACCGGAATCTTTTTCAAATTACGATCCTGTTTTATTTTATATAGTACCTCTCGCCCATCCGTTCCCGGTAAGTTGAGGTCTAGCACAATCAGTCCCGGACGCGGAGCAGTGTTAGGATTGGTGTAGGGTTCGGTGCGGTAGAGAAACGCCAGGGCCCGATCGCCATTAGTGCAGCGATAGACGGGGATTTGCGAAAAAGATGGGTGTAGGTAACGTTGGAACGCTTCAAAGTCTTCGTCGCTGTCTTCAACGATCAGCAAGGGAGGGAGTTGCATAGCACGCATCGCTGAATATCCGGTCATGGTTTGACCGCCGCTGATAATGTGAAGTAAAACGTGCTGCCCTCACCGGGCGTCGATTCTACCCAAATTTTTCCCCCGTGTCGATCGACAATTTTTTGGACGATCGTCAAACCTGCCCCTGTACCGCCACCATATTCGTCTTGTGCGTGGAGTCGCTTGAATATCTGAAAAACTCGCTCCAAATGCTTTTGGGGGATGCCAATGCCGTTATCTCGCACATAAAAGGTATATAAACTCGGGTCTTTACTGCTCGCGGATTCTGATTCGATCAAACCAATTTCCACCCATTTCTCGGTTTTATTATTATATTTAATCGCGTTACTAATCAGGTTGGTGAATAACTCGCTGATTTGAGTGCGATCGCAGGCAACTGTCGGCAACGATTGAGTGCGAAACTCGATCGCTTGCGGAGGCCCGCCGATCTTTAAAATGTCGATCGACTGTCGCACTAAATCGTTGAGATTTGTCGGTTGGCGCGAAAGTTCGCTGCGTCCCAGCCTGGAATAGTGTAGCAGAGAGTTAATCAGATCTTCCATGCGTTGGGTTAGGCGCACCAGCGTTTGCAATTTAGCGATGCCATCCTCGTGCAACACCTCCCCGTAATCTTCTATCAAGAAATTGGAATAGTTATGAATGCCGCGCAGCGGTTCTTTGAGATCGTGGGATGCGACGTAAGCGAAGGCATCTAGTTCAGTGTTACTGCGTTCCAATTCTAGATTAATCTTTGCCATTTCATCTGCCTGACTGAGGATAATCCCGACGATCAGGCTGCACAGTTCGGTGGCGACTTCGATCTCGCAGGACTTCCAAGGTAACGAGCAGCCCTGCACCGTTTGTTGCCAGAGTTCAAAGGATTTGCGAGGAGACAACCGCATCTCGCGATCGATTGTGACTTCGACAGGTTTGTTCGGGTTGCCGCCCCAGTTGACTGTTTGAATCACTTCTGGACGGAACCAGAGTATATAATTTTTGTTGACTTTGGAAATTTCTAATGCTAACAGTCCACTCGCAACGCTCTTAAATGACTCTGCGGTTGGATAAATTTCAGATAGCGATCGGGTTTGAAACAGGTTGTGTTGAATTTGGCTTTTAATCCATTCCCGCAGGGCAGGAATTTCAGCTTCTGGCGGCGTTTCACCAATACAAATAACTTGTTCTCCCGCGCAAACCGCCACTCCCGTCGCACCCACCAGATCTAGCAGGTTCGAGTTGAGTTGAACTAATCCATCCCAGAAGCTTTTTGACTGAGATAGCGATTCTACAAACTTGCTTTGGAGCGACTTCAATGTCATTTTGTAGTCTAAGTCTTCACGATCTTGTTTGTTTGCAAGTTCGATCGACATTACCTGCCCCACAAACTCGCACATGGTTCGCACGCTATAGGGCACATAGTTCGGCGTCGAATGATGGCAAGCAATCAGCCCCCATAGTTTTTGGTCTTGGATCAGTGAAATAGACATGGAGGCTGATACACCCATATTCTTGAGGTATTCCAAGTGTACGGGAGACACGCTCCGCAGCACCGATAAACTCAAATCCGTCGGGCGCGAGTCTAAGGGATTGTGCGCTGGCACTAACGCCACAGGCTCATAGGAGGAGTCTGGAATTAACCGCAGCCAGTTGAGGGTATAAAGCTGTCTCGCTTGCTGGGGAATGTCGCTGGGCGGATAGTGCAAGCCCAGATAAGGCGTTAGCGTTTCTACCCGATCTTCTGCAATCACCCGTCCGGATCCTGCGGCATCAAATTGATATACCATAACGCGATCGAATCCAGTGATTTTTCGCACTTCTTTAACTACAACCTCGCACATTTCCAGCAAGGTTGGAGCCTTTTGAATTTTAGTAATCGTTCCTTTTAATCGCTGGTAAAAATGGAAGAAGTCTGTTTTTTGTCTTTTCTTTTTTGGTTCCAATTCTAAAAAAATTATGGTATTGCAGCGATGAACAATGCCATCAAAATGAAGTAATTTTGTTTGAGCTTTTAGAGAAATATCTAACGGATTCACATACTCAAAGTCTTCGCTTAAGCACTGCCGAATTGCATTAATCTGCTGAGGAGCGAGTAAGTTTAATAGCGGTTTGCCCAACAGATCTTGGGGCTGTTGACCTAGCAAAGCCAACGCGTTATTGCTGACCTGGACAATCTTCAAGTCAGGCTCCTGCAAAACCAACAGCACCCCGTGGGGCTGAATCAGCCCTGGAATTTGAATCGGTTCGCGATCGCAATTGGTTAAATCGACAGTTTGGGTGAAATCAACAACTTCATCTATCATAAATCGTGCGGAGAACTCCGGCTAGAAATGATTTCTATTTCTCTTTATTAAAACACTTTTCTCGCAGCCGGAAACGACGCACATTACACATTGGGTGGAGGAAACAGCCCGGACGTTCACTCCGCCCAAAAATTCTCTTACAGTCAGCTTTTTGCTCAACAGTCTAAGAAATAGCTGCTGATTCCTGATAAGTAGGAAAGTCAATATAACCTTCAGGCCCAAAAGAATACCAGACGCCGACGACCGCAGGCGGATTGAGCGGCCAACCGCCAGCAAAACGCTCTACTAAATCCGGATTGCTGATAAAATCCCGACCAAAAGCAATTAAATCCGCAACTTTGTTGCTCAAAGCTGTTTGGGCTAGTTCTTGATTGTATCCGCAGTTACCAATCAGCGGCTGGGAAAATACATCGCGAAACTCTCCTATCATCATCGGCGTTCCCAATTCGTGAAAGCCAAAAGCTAAACCATCCACAAGGTGAAGGTAAGCTAAACCGTAGACATTTAACTGACCTGCAATATACAGAAAAGTTTCGCGATAATCGGGAGAACCCATATCATTGTAAACACCGTTGGGAGAAAGTCGAACTCCAACTCGGTTGGCAGGGAATACTGTCAGAATTGCCTCCACAATTTCCTTGAGAAAACGGTAGCGATTTTCAACTGTACCGCCATAGGAATCTGTGCGTTGATTAGTTTTGGATTGAAGGAAAGTGTCAATTAAATATCCGTTAGCACCGTGAATTTCTACACCGTCAAAACCCGCCATTTTTGCCCGTTCTGCGGCCTGGCGATAATCTTCCACAACGATCGAGATTTCATCTGTTTCTAGAGCGCGGGGAGTTTCGTAGGGTTGTTTGCCCGCAGGGGTATGAATGCCTTCTCCATTGATTTTGATGGCAGATGGTGCAACTGGCAATTGATTGTTTTCCTGAAAACTGCTGTGAGAAGCCCGCCCGCAGTGCCAAAGCTGCATGAAAATTGGTGTTTCGCGGGCATGAACCCCATTTACAACTTGTTTCCAAGCTTCGGCTTGCTCGTCTGAATAAATACCGGGCGTATTCAGCCAACCGTTAGCTTGAGAAGAAATCACCGTAGCTTCTGTCAGGATCAAACCAGCACTGGCCCGCTGAGCGTAATACTCGGCCATCCAAGCGTTGGGCATCCGCGTTTCACCGGCTCTCGATCGCGTCATGGGTGCCATGACTACCCGGTTTTTTAAGGATAAATCTCCCAATTTGAAGGGACTCAGGAGGATTGAAGATGTTGTTTGAGTTGTCATAATCTCGATCTGTCCTTTACTGAATAATGTGAGCAATCGGAGTTCGATCGCTTTTCAAGATAACTTAAACAGGACTTGCCAACAAATATCAATGGGCGTATTTATTGCTAAGGTACGCAGTGATACACCCTACGGATATAGCCTGCGTGTATCACTGCGTACTATCAACCGCCGGCGGCAGACGAGGGCTTTAATATCAAATATCTTGGTGAACTATTGCGAAACTTTTAGTTAATCCAGCAGCCAGCTAAATAAACCTTTAACTGTCAGATTGAATTCTCTGACAAATTCTGGCACTGGTAACAGTAGATCCGGTTCGTCAAAAAATGCTGTTGGTCGATCGCGCAAATAAACAAATACACATTGCTCGGAGGGGTCAATCAGCCAGCCCATTTGCGTTCCGCGAGCCAAGCAATGTAGAATATTTTTAGTTACCTTTGTTTGGCTTTGGTCGGGCGAAAGAATTTCTATCGCCCAATCTGGAGCAATTGAGAAAACATTAGCCACTGCACCATTTTCCTGACGAGGAATCCTGTTCCACAAGAATATCGAAACATCGGGTATAATCGATCGCCCACCAAAAGTGCAACGGAGTTCACAGAAAGCTCGTGCAATCTTTTTTGACCTCACAACCGAGTTAATTGCGGGGGACAATTCAGTCTGAAGTGCACTGTGTTCTCCTTGCGGCATTGGTTTTTGGACGATCCGTCCATTAATGTATTCGCTGGCGGGTTCCGTCTCCGGCCGCTTCAGAAACTCTTCTAGGGTAAGGATTTTAGTGGGAGTCTGTACCATTTTAAGGTTTCCTGAACAGAGGCTTTGTTGAGATTCCTACACTTGATTATCCTACAGATATCGATCGCCCGCGCGATCAAAATGGCGTCGCCACCTGTAAGCTGAGCCTTGAACCCAACTGCGGATGCTCAAAGGAGAGTTCCCGCGCGTGCAAGTGCAGTCGGTTCGCAGGGGCGCGACATCCGTAAAGTCGATCGCCCAAAATCGGTATTCCCAACCCTCGAACATCCGCTGCATGAACCCTCAATTGATGCGTGCGCCCCGTCAGCGGCAAAAACTCGACGCGAGTACAATTTCCCTCCTTCGCCATTACCTGAAACCTAGTAATGCTGGGTTTTCCGCACTCCAAATTAACTTGCTGAACCAGGGAATTTTTCGGGTCTTTTTTTACCGGGAGTGCGATCGTCCCCGCCTCTATGTTGACAGTCCCCGAAAGCACTGCTTCATAAACTTTGTGAACCCGCCGTTTCTCAAATTGCAGGCTTAGTTGACTGCTGGTTTCTTTGTCCCGCGCCAGCAACAAAATCCCAGATGTTGCTAAATCTAACCGATGCACCGCCGTCAGTTCTAACCCATCCGGCAACAAGTTTTGCAAGCGACTCAAAACGCTATCTTGATTTTCCAGATAACGACCTGGAACTGACAGCAAGTCTGGGGGTTTGTTGACTGCAATTAACCATTTGTCTTCATAAACAATTGGCAGCATTTCCTGGGGATTGGTGACTGGCAAGATGCTCGTCCCACCAAATTCTTTGAGATTTGTGGGATGGGCATCTGGCGCGCCCCAAGAGCGATCGGTAACGGGCAAGATGCCCGTTCCACCATGATTGTTTTGATGAGTTGTGGGGAGTAGGGGTTGGGCATCT
>NZ_JAEQCT010000107.1:0-2519 GCF_020738205.1 Microcoleus sp. PH2017_24_DOB_U_A | reverse complement strand
GGGTTGGGCATCTGGCGCGCCCCAAGAGCGATCGGTAACGGGCAAGATGCCCGTTCCACCATGATTGTTTTGATGAGTTGTGGGGAGTAGGGGTTGGGCTTCTAGCCCGCCCCTAAAAGTCTGACTTGTCGGGCGGGATTCGATGCCACCATTAAAAGACTGATTTACACTTTTTTTCGATGAAGCTTTTGACAGACTTTTGCTATTAGCTGACGATGTAAAAGCCGGGTAAGCTTTCGGCCCCGAAACAATTGGATTTTGTGGCAATCCTGACAGCAAAAAACCCATCAACGGCTGACACCGATCGCTACAAGCACCATAAAACTCTCCCCGAACTTTGTCACCCGATGGCGGCCCCCACCAAAACTCAGCCATTGCTAGCGGTTTCAGATTGTGTACTGCCGCGCAGTGCAGCAATTTTGGCGCGCAGCAATCGCCGGTGCCAGTCGGAATAGAATTAGTTGGCATCAATTCCTGGAGCGATCGCGATTTACCCAAAAAATTCACCAGAGTGTAAGCTGCGTGCATCTCGGCCTGAAGTTCGCGGGAAAGTTCTTTTCGCCCTTGTTTGAGCACCCGCATCCGCTCATCGGCAGCTTCAACGATCTTTTTTAGAGGCTGCAATATTGCATCCCGCTGCCGTTTTAATTGCCTGCATTCAATTCCCTCCAAACGGCTTTCTTGATTTAGTTTTTCCAGGGCTATTAAGAGTGTGTCTCCTGCGAGAGTTTGACTGCTTAGCTGACGTTGTTCGTCTCGCTGCTGCTTGCAATTGCGGTGCCGCGCATTCAAAACTTGCAATTGCAATTCAAATTCGCTCAATAAGGCTGCATATTCCTGTCGCTGCGGGAGTTGATTCAGTGCAATCAGTTCCTGTTTCATTGCTTCCAATTGGGCTAGCGTGCGCGCTTCTTCTAAAGCAACTCGCGATCGCCCCGGAATCGGTGGCACCCACCCGTCAACAACGCTAGAACCGTTCAGCAACCCAGAAAATGCTTTGAGAATTCGCTGTTCCCCCCAAGGCATTTCCACGAGCAAGATGCCGTACATCTTCCCCTCGCGATCGTAGGAATCGTCAGCAGCAAGGTACTGCATCAAACCCCTGGCGATTTCTTCAGACATTCGAGTACGTGGCAATCTCAGCAGATCCGCACTTTGAGGGCAATGCCCTTCGTACCAATAACTCGGGCTAGAGTCGATCGACCCCCGATCGGAGTCCATAAAATAGTCCGTGAAATCTAAAAGCGGGTGTAGAGTTAGCATATTAAATTTGATTTAAAATCTCGATCAGGACATATTTGGGGTGCATCTCACTTTTGAAGAGGGCGAAGCATGACCGCATATAAGTTATTAGTTATAATCCCCTACTGACTGCGGTCATGCTTCGCCCCTACGGATATATTCGCCAAAGTAAGATGCACCCCATATTTGTTGGTGTCTTGACCGTATTGTACAGCGGTATCTGCCAAGTAGGATGGCTGCATAATTTTATAAATACACACTTAACTAAAGATAATGAGCGACAGCAGACTTGATATGCTAAGTTTGTCTCTAAACAGCAGCGATTTAACAAAAGCATAAGTTAATATAGCGGATCGAGCTCTCATATGAGGTACGTTGTTGGGCTTGGGCCCTCTTAGCGGTCTGTAGGGTGCGTCGCTGCTAGATATTGGATATAACTTGCTGAAGTACGGGTGGCGACGCACCTTACACGGGAGATCAGATTGTGTGTACCAAATATATATGGAATATGCTGTATCAGTTAAGAATTAAGGCTCTTTCAGGACAGCAAAACTTTTTTCATAGCTAGCTGTCCCTACTTCCAAATAGACTGCTAGACGATAACAATTGTCTGACCAGCCGTCAAACTGGTGAAGTCATACGTTGTACTACCAGCTATGAGTTTTTCAAACTCGGAAGTTATCAAAAGTTTGTCACCTTTGGTGAAAGTCCTCGACGTGTCCGATATCCCAACGGTATAACTTCCTGGCGTTAATTCTAGTGTGTCATTACCGCTTCCGCCATAAAAATCACCACTCCCAAAACCCTTGATATAGTCTTCGCCCGCTCCTAAAAACACACTTCCACTGCTATTGGCGGCTGACTCAAAGCCTTGATTAGCAATAATGGAGTCGTTACCATCACCAGTATTAATGTTACCGCCGTTGTTATAAATGCCATATCCGGTACAAGTGCAACCATCAACAAAGATATAGTCATCACCACTGCCAGTATTAATGATACCCTCGTTGTAAAGGATGCCAGTGCTAGTGATTGTGTCGTTACCATCACCAGTTCCAATAAAGTTGAAGTTCTCAATCGCACGGTTGGGAGAGTCTACATCGGCGCTGATAGAGTCGTTACCATCTCCTAATAACACTGCATTCCTGTTAATAAGCGTTCTTTTCCCATTACCTGCATTAACGGGACTTAAACAGAAAATACGATAAAAATAGGTTATAATGCTTACATAGCAAGCAGATAACGTTAAAAAATGACCCATGAAAGAGACAACCCCT
>NZ_JAEQCT010000106.1:0-20321 GCF_020738205.1 Microcoleus sp. PH2017_24_DOB_U_A | reverse complement strand
CAAAATAATTTAGGAAGTGCTTACAGTGACAGAATCAAGTTCGATAGAGGAGAGAATATCGAACGGGCGATCGAATGTTATCAAGCTGCTTTACAAGTTTACACCCGCGATGCTTTGCCCCAATATTGGGCGACGACTCAAAATAATTTAGGAAATGCTTACAGTGACAGAATCAAGTTCGTTCGAGGAGAGAATATCGAACGGGCGATCGAATGTTATCAAGCTGCTTTACAAGTTCGGACTCGCGATGCTTTGCCCCAAGATTGGGCAATGACTCAAAATAATTTGGGAATTATTTACAGTGATCAAATATGGGTAAACAGAGGTGATAATTTAGAAAGGGCGATCGAATGTTATCAAGCTGCTTTACAAGTTTACACCCGCGATGCCAAAATAATTTAGGAAGTGCTTACAGTGACAGAATCAAGTTCGATAGAGGAGAGAATATCGAACGGGCGATCGAATGTTATCAAGCTGCTTTACAAGTTCGGACTCCTACCACCTTACCTCTTGACTGTCTGCAAACAGGGCGAAACTTAGGCGATTTAGCATTAGCAGTAAACTTGTGGGAAACCGCCATACTCGGCTACGAAAAAGCGATCGAAGCAGTCGAACAAAGCCGCGAGTGGATAGCCTCCGAAAACCGCAAACGAGAAATTATCGAAGAAAACCTCAACATCTACGAAAAAATGATGCAATCCTGCATCAATCACCAACAATATCACAAAGCAGTTCAAACAATCGAACGCAGCAAATCCCGCTACCTAGTCGAACTCTTCACCAACAGCGAAATCTATCCCAAAACAGCCACCCAAACCGAAAAACAGCAACTCCAAAACCTGCGCCGCCAAATCGCCTCCCTCCAACAATCCCCTCAACAACAACAAGATAATTTGGCAACAGCATTACAGCAACTAGAACAATACCTAGAAATCTTCAAACAGCGAGAACCAGAATTCAAACTAACTCAAAAAATCCAACCCATAGACATCCCCGAATTCCAACAAACCTTAGACACCGAAACCGCAATTATAGAATGGTACATCGGCGGGGGCGGGCACGCACCATCCACCGCCCCTACGGGGGGATTTGCATTCATCATCACCCACAACAACATAGAATTAGTCACATATACCACAACCGAAATAGCCGAATTAGAAACCTGGAAAAACAACTATCTCAACGAATACCGCGACAAAGCCAAACAAAAAATCTGGCAACAAACCTTATCCGCCAAACTGCAAAAACTCTCCGAAATCTTGCTGCTAGATGAGATAGTCGCCACAATTCCCAATCATTGCCGTCAACTAATATTAGTACCTCACCGCTACCTGCACTTATTCCCCCTCCACGCCCTACCATTCACATCACAAACCCGGTTCACTCAACAAACCGAATTTTGCGGAAACCTCCTAGACTGCTTCCCCAGCGGCGTGAAATACGCCCCCAGTTTGCAACTATTAGAACTCGTACAAAACCGCATCAAAACCCGCACATCTCCCGCCCCCGAACTTCAGCCATTATTTGCGATTCAGAATCCCACCGAAGATTTATCGAACGCCGATATGGAAGTACAAATCATCAAACAAAGATTCGACACCCATGATATCTTAATCAAACAACAAGCTACCAAAATCGCTTTCAACGAAAACCTCAAAAACCTCTCCAATGCTAGCTATATCCACTTTTCATGTCACGGAGTCTTTAACTTTGACGATCCGCTGCTGTCCCTTCTCGCCCTAGCCGATTCCATCGAGGAAAATAACGAGACAGATGCAGAAAGCCGCTATGTGACAATGCGAAGCGGGCGAAAAGCCATCCCCGAAAAATGCCTAACCTTGCGAGAAATCTTTGCCGATTTAGAGTTAAGTAAGTGCAATCTCGTGACACTCTCCGCCTGCGAAACTGGGTTAACCAGTTCAACAGAAATGACTGATGAGTACATTGGTTTACCCAGCGGCTTCTTGTATGCTGGGAGTATGAATGTTGTGAGCACATTGTGGTCAGTCGATGATTTTGCGACGGCGATTTTAATGATAAAATTTTATCAGGAATTGCTACCGAAAGTTTCAGTCGCAGTCGCTTTGAACGCCGCCCAAAACTGGATGCGCGCCGTCACCAAGGAGGATTTTGGAGTTTGGGTGAAATCCTTAAATTTAGATAAAAAATCTGGGCAAAGTGTGGAACTGTGGTTAGTATCATCGCTAGAGGAACGGCCTTTTAGTCATCCCAAGTATTGGGCGGCATTCTGTGCTACTGGATATTAGGAAACAGGTTTTTCGATATCTGCGATGGGTGGGGGCGGGTTTATGAATTTGGGGATGGGATGATACAAATGTCGGCGAACCCGCCCCTACAAATTTGGGTATTCTTGATGTATGATTGTCTTACCCAATTCCGTAGGGGCGGGTTCAC
Organism: Microcoleus sp. PH2017_24_DOB_U_A; assembly: GCF_020738205.1. Lineage (NCBI taxonomy): Bacteria > Bacillati > Cyanobacteriota > Cyanophyceae > Oscillatoriales > Microcoleaceae > Microcoleus > Microcoleus sp. PH2017_24_DOB_U_A. Next base: position 17,906 of record NZ_JAEQCT010000106.1, on the reverse strand, counting down.
CAACCATCTTTGATTCCGACAAAAAAATCACAAAAACCCGCCCCCACCCAACCAACCAACCCTGACATTTTATTAACGGAGAATTGTTTTATGGAACCCGAAAAAGTTATCATTGTCTTCTTCAAATGGTTGCGCGAAAATCCGAGCATTTTCATGCCCACAGCATGGCAAGATTTACCGAAACTAGATACAGAAATAGCAGAATCAGCCGATGATGAATTATTTCCCATTGCTATGACTATCAGCAAGTGGTGTGCCCATCATGGATTGGGAGATACATTAAGAGATTGTACGCGGAAAGAAATCGAGGATGCCGGTGAACCCACTGCAACCACACAGCAAATGTTAACCAATACTACTCAAACTCTGCGTCAAGACATTGAAGAAACTTATAAAAAACTTCAACAACTAGATGCACAGAAATTAGATAAAGACAATGACTCAAAATAGTAAAATCTATGCCCCCAATGTCTATCTATTTGCCTATCACCTCTGCAAACCCTCAGAAACAGAGTCGAGTTCTCCTGTAGAATTAACCAAACTGTGGGAAAAGTGCAACGAGATATTGCAAACTAAATTAGCAGTCGGTAAAGCATTCAACGGCAGCTATTTACCCAAAAAAGATGAACCTCTCGGATGGCGAGTTGAACTAATTAACAAACAAGTTGTCGGCGGTCGAAATTCTCTCGCTTTTGCTAAGGATATTTCCTTTGACAACCAGCAAATTAGCCTCAAAGGTTTCGCCCAACCGCTGCGGATTGATGACAGCTATGCTTTGGGTTTGCAAATTCGCGTCCCCGAAAAAGTTAACAATATAAAAACGCCCGCTGTCGATGTTACCATCTTCAAAGAATTTAATCCCGATAACTGCTTGCTGCCCGATTTTGTGCAAAGCTATTTCGGTCAAACTTTGCTGCTTACAGCTTGGCTGAGTGTCGAACAAAACCAGGCCGCGCGGGAAGATTCGCAGTTTCTAAAAGGTTTAGCCCAACAGTGTCTAGAAAAGTTTATTTGCGGTGACAAGCAGCCGAATTTTTACCGTCAAGGCGAGTTATTCGGTAGCCCAATTTTAGAATACGGCGATCCCAATCGCCAGGATACTGAGTACCACATTATAGTCTGGTTTTTCAGCAGTTCTGCAACTGAGGAAATCTGGGATGAGACGCGGTACAGCGATTTTGTCGAGTTATTTTTGTACCGCAATAAGATTCTCCGCGCCTATCGCGATACCCGGAAACTTTACCGGGTGATTAGCGAGGAATACAAACAAATTGAGCTCAATATCGACGCGACTTTTAATTATTTGCGGCAAGACGAAGCCCAGCAGCGGCAATTGAAAGGTGCAGGCTTAAAGGAAGAGGAATTAGAACGCCTGGAACGTCAGACAATCGAGATGCCGCCGCGCGCTGTCAAGTATGCCCGGTTGCTGATGGACTTGGAATTTCGGCAAAATACGATCGCAATTAACGCCAAAAACTACCAAGATAAATTATATCAAATAAGTCTTGACTTAAAATCCCGGAAGAAATACAATGAAAGTGACTGTGATTTAAGCTTTCTCGAATTATTCAGCAAAGAAACCTCGCCGCAGTTTCAAGCACAAATCAAATGTGACTTAGGCTACTTCAGCCACGGCACCGGCTTGCTAGACAAAGCAATGGAAGCAATTCGAGGAGTTGTCGCCATTGAAGAAGCTTATCGCGATGCAAAATTAGAAGTCACGATTCAAGCTGTCGGCTTTGGTTTGGGAGTCGCCGGAATAGTCTCTGGTAGTTCTCCTTATTTAATTAAACAAGATCAGCCGAATCAGGTAATTGCTTTGCCTTTCCTGAAGGTGGGAATTAATTCTTTTGTGTTGGTATTGTTGATTAGTATCGGCGCGGGAGTTGTGGTTTGGGGTTTGGTGATGTTGGGCGCAAATTTCAAGAATATTCGGGCTAAATTTAAATAAACCCGGCGGTTGAAACCGCGTCTACACAGACGAAACCCGCCTCCGCGGGTTGAAGATTTTACCTCTTCGTCCACGGAGGTGGACATCGTTTGTGTAGCCGCGATTTCCAATCGCCGTGAATTCTAATCGCCTTTAAAGTAATTTAATATTGAGGAACAGACGAATCTACTTCTTGACTCCAAGCAGTAATCCCGCCCTTAACATTAATTCCCTCAATTCCGGCTTCCTTCAAGATGCCCAAGGCCTTCGCAGAACGGCCGCCCATTTTGCAATGTGCAATCAAGCGATGTCCGTTCAACAATTCTTTGACCTTCGCAACACCTGCGCCGTGTTCGATATCCGGTAATGGAACCAAAACTGACCCAGGAATTTGAGCAATTTGATATTCGTTAGGATTGCGAACATCCAACAATACAAAATCCTTGGCGCCGCTGTCGATTAATTTTTTAAGTTCGGTGACAGTCATCTCAGGAATTTTCTGTTGTTCTGCTTCCTCGGCTTTAGCTTGAGGAATGCCGCAGAATTGTTCGTAATCGATTAACTTGTCAATTACCGGACGTATTGGATTCGGTCGCAATTTCAACTGACGGAATGTCATATCTAAGGCGTTGTACAGCAACAATCTGCCGCTCAAAGTTGTACCTTGACCTAAGATGATTTTGATAGCTTCCGTGGCTTGAATGCAGCCAATTACCCCAGGTAAAACTCCTAGAACGCCGCCTTCGGCACAGGAAGGAACCATCCCAGGAGGCGGGGGTTCTGGGTACAAATCGCGGTAATTCGGGCCGCCTTCGTAGTTGAAAACTGTTGCTTGTCCTTCAAATCGGAAGATGGAACCGTAGACGTTGGGCTTGTTCAAAAGCACGGAAACGTCGTTCATTAAATAGCGAGTCGGAAAGTTGTCCGTACCATCGATAATGATATCGTAGGGAGTGGCAATGGCGATCGCATTTTCGGAACTAACGCGAGTCTCGTACAAATCAACTTGACAAAAAGGATTGATTTCTAAAATCCGATTTTTCGCCGACTCAATCTTCGGCTTCCCAACCCAAGAAGTGCCGTGAATAACCTGGCGCTGCAAATTGGAATGGTCAACAACATCAAAGTCTACAATCCCAATGCGGCCAACACCGGCGGCTGCTAAATACAGCAGCAGCGGCGAACCCAGTCCTCCCGTACCGACGCAGAGCACGCTGGCTGCTTTGAGACGCTTCTGCCCTTCCAATCCAACTTCTGGCAGGATCAGGTGGCGAGAGTAGCGTTCGTATTCTTGTTTGTTGAGCTGGATCTCGTCCAGATTAGGATTTAGCATGATATTCTGTTATACGCCGATTTTGAATTACATCCTATCTGAATCTTTCGCATTTTTACGTGTTTGTTATGTTTAGTAATTATTTCTTAATCTGAGTCGGTTCGATCGCGATAATTTCCTCTGCTTGAAAGTTGCCCTCTGCGTCAAGACTCCAACTGCGGAGGTCTTCTGAACTGCCTTGTCGCACGGATACGATGATGTAAGAGTATTTGGCCCATGCCATTTTGCGATCGCACTCCGAGGGCACTGCCGGACAATCCGGGTGAGAATGATATATGCCGATAATATCAAGAGTGCGATCGCGCCCGTGTTTCATCGCCCGCAACATATCTTCAGGCTTAATAGCATATCTGCGTCTTTCTGTCAATCCTGTTTGTTCGGGCCAATTCTCCTGGGCTTCTGCACTCCAAGCATTGTCAGCCGGCCAAACTTCTACTAAAGTTTTAATATCGTCAGTGATTGTACCTAACAATAAACCGCAGCATTCTTCTGGATAAGCGCTTTCGCCGTGGCTGCGGATTGATAATATTTGTTCGGGGGAAAGTGCGATATTTTGCATTTTCTTGTAGGCTTTTTTAAACGAACCGCGAAGGTGCGAAGGACGCGAAGGAAGAGAGGAGAAGGGAAGGGAATTTTTTATATATAACTAATGTTAAATATGCCCGGTTTCTCTTCATAAATCTTGAGTTTATTAACGAAGAATCTCTGAAGAAACCGGGTTGATAATGCCGTGCGTAAGTGCTGGGCTATCTAGCCCTCAATTGCTATCAAGTAGGAGTTTGCTGCAATTCGGGCCGTTCATCTGCGACGATCGCATTTTCGACTGGACACACCTGCAAACAAATGCCGCAGTCTATGCAGGTATCGAAGTCAATCCAAAACCAATCAGTGCCTTTGACGTTTTTGCCGGGGCCGGGATGAATGCAAGCAACTGGACAAGCGCCGACGCAATCAGCAACTCCTTCGCAGATATTTGTAACGATAGTGTGCGCCATGTTTCTATTTTAGATTTTAGATTTGGGATTTGGGATTGGAAATTATATCATGTCTTTCTAACTACAACAATACAATTGGTTCATAGTGAAGAGTTTAGTTTTAGGGTTTTTTGCGGACTAAAGTCCTCACTACGAACCTGGTTAGAATTTTATTCTTTTGGTTTTTTGCGGACTGAAGTCCTCACTACGAACCGTTTTTATTGCTGGTAATTTGTTGGACACGATCTTAGGAATTAGGTTTCAAACAGATCCTAGTTTACTGTTTCAATTGTTGGGACGCCTTCGGCATTTACCCAAGCAATTTGAGCGATTCTGCGATCGCGCGCGTAGTCTCTAGCAGCCTCCTCTGTCTCCCGACTCTCCAAATCTATCTCCACCCGCACTAGGGGAGTAGACTCTCGGAGTTGGCGGGCATAATCAAAGGCCGCCGCCGCTGCTTCCGGTGTTTGAGGCACTACCAACCATTCGCTAGCTGCTGTTTCTGTGGGCAATTGACCCTCTGTCAACAAAACTTGGTGCAAATCTTCAATATTCAGACAAAACCCGATGCCGGGGGAATTTTGCCCTTGGGGGTCGAACAGTCCTAGCAGTTGGTCGTACCGTCCGCCTTGTCCTAATACTCGCTGTCCGCTTTTGCTGCTGCTGACAACTTCAAACACTATTCCAGTGTAATAGTCAAAGGTTTGAATTAAACTCAAATCGAGGTGGATGTGAGATTTCAGATTGGGGATTTTTGCTTGACATTTTTCCAGCAGTTCGATCGCACTTTTGAGTTCATTTAATGCTGCTTGCTGCGGCACATCTAAATCCAGCTTCGCCACAATCTCCAATACCTCTTCTGGCTTGCCGCGCAAGTCAAACAACAGCAGAGCTCTTTCTCGCAATTCGTCCGACAGCGGCAAAGTTTCCAAAGCTATGCGATCGAGATTGGCGATCGCGCCGCGCACTTTTTGGCGCACGTTTGGCCCAAACGGTTCTAGCAAAGTTGCAGTTAAGCCCGCTTCTCCCAGCACCAAATGCCAGTCATCAATTTCTAAGTTTTGCAAGCACTCAGACAGCAGCAGCAGCACTTCCGCATCCGCAACGCTCCCGCCCGCGCCCAGCAGTTCTACCCCCGCTTGATAGAACTCCTGTTGCCCGCCTGAACCCGTATCCGGGCCTTTGCGGAAGACATTGGCGTTGTAGTAGAGGCGCTGGGGCTGCCAATTTGTCCCGGACATCCGCATTGCAGCCGCGCGGGCGATGGATGCTGTCAATTCTGGCCGCAAGCCGAGTTCTCCATCTTCAGCGTCTTGGAGTTGAATTAAGGTCGATCGGTCGATCGCGCCCCCAGCCATCAACGTCTCCAGCCTCTCTAGAGTAGAAGTAATAATCCGGTGATAGCCCCAGCGGTGAAACACCTGCTGCAAGCGCCGTTCGATCGCAATTTTTTGAGCAACGTCAAGGGGCAATAAATCTCTTGCACCCGATGGGGGTTGGTGAACCATATCAATTTTAGATTTTAGACCTTAGATTCTATACCAATTTCACAAAAGAATGCCACTTCAGGCAAGTTCCCAACTCTCACCAGTCAATTATTCCCCATTCTTTAATTGAAAATCGTATTTGATTGGACTTAGAAGCTTGCCTTTAAGACACCTTGTTAAAGTCGAACGCCGCCACCCTAACATTCGACTTTAACAAATTAAAGTATCAACAATACGCTTGGGATCGGAAGACCGGGCGCTTGAAACCGCCGTATTATCTTTTCAACGATGATTCAAAACAGACAACTGAACAACTGACAACTGACAACTGACAACTTATCATTTTTTCTTCCCGCCAAACAAACTTGCAAAAAATCCCGGTTTCCCCTCACTTTTTTTATCCTTTGCGGAAGCTTGTTCCAGCTTTTTCTTAACCTCCAAAGCCGTCGGTTCTTCAGGATTTGATGCCAAAGCTTTTTGCACCTCAAGTTTTGCCATTGTGGCTTGATTTTGTTGAAAGTAACACATTGCTAACAAACCGTGAGCTTTGCTGTGTTTCGGTTCGCGCTTCAGGGCTTCTTTCAACTCCAAAGTTGCTTTGGCATAATTTTTGCTGTCCATGAATCCTTGGGCTCGGATGCAAGATTGATCGGCCAGCGAGTCTTTGAATGCTGGGACTCTGGGTGGCGGTGCGGCGGCAGGAGTTGCAGTCGCAGGAGTTGCGGCGGGAGTTGCTGCTGCTGGGGTTGCTGTTGCAGTTTGGTTTGTGGCTTTTGGGGGTGAACCGGCTGAAACGACACCGCCAAGGCGCTCTTTTCGCAGCAGGTAAACCATGTTGAGTTCGCTAATTTGATCGATCGCATCTTGGGTTTCTTGAACCGACTCGTACTGCTTGAGAGCGAGTTTGCCAACTGCTGTTTTATAAGCTTCTTCCAAATCTTTAGCGGTAGCTAACTCTTTGGCTGCTGCGCTTTCGACTTGCATTTTTGCTTGTTCTTTAGCAACGCGCTTGGCGATAGCTGCTAATAGCAGGTTGTATTCTTTGCGATCGCTTTCCTTAGAGAATTTGTTGTAGGCGGGATTGACCACTTTTGACAAAAATTGGTTGGCCCACTCTTTATCCGCTTGGTCTTCAAAAGAGCAAGTATCCGAATGCAAGCGGCGGGCGATTTTCATGTAGCGCTTGCGGATGTCGTTAAACTCTGCGTCTAGGGGAATTCCCAAAATTGCGTGCTGATCTGTAAAGTCGTACTTGAACAGCCCTTTTGTCATTTCAAAAGACATAACTTTTACTCTCGCTTTCCTGACTTTTGACTATTCTTTAATGTAGCTTGACTTCAGGGGTTGTGACCCCCGTACTATCCCTGAGTCCTTGCTGTCGAAGCGCTACCTCCAGGAAGATAAGGGCGGAACTGAAAGCAATGCACCGCTGAGTTCGGCGTGTATTTTGCCGTTTGTCGCCAAAACCCGACCCGAGCTCATCTCAAAGGCACCGCCGTCATAGGCTGTAACTTCACCTCCGGCTTCAGAAACGATGAGTACACCGGCTGCTACATCCCAAGGGGAGAGTCCCCGTTCCCAGTATCCGTCCAATCGCCCGCAGGCTGTATGTGCGAGGTCTAGGGCTGCGGAACCGCTGCGCCGCACGCCTTGGGTGAGGTGGGTGAGGTGACAGAATTCGGCATAGTTATTGTCTGCTGTTTCGCGCCGATCGTATGCAAAGCCAGTCACTAGCAAGCTGGTTCTCAATTCTAAACTTTGCGAAACTGCGATCGGCTTACGGTTGCAAGTTGCGCCCAATCCTTTACCAGCTCGAAACAATTCGTTATGTAAAGGGTCATAAATTACGCCGATTTGTGGTATACCGTCGATCAGAAGCCCGATCGACACAGCGTAAAAAGGATATTGGTGAGCGTAATTAGTTGTACCGTCCAAAGGGTCGATCGCCCACAGGTATTTGCTAGTTGCATCCCCTAATTTGCCCGATTCTTCAGCGAGGATGGCGTGTTCGGGTACGAAGCGGCCCAGAATTTCTAAGATGACGGCTTCAGAGGCTTTGTCGGCTTCTGTGACTAAATCGCCCGATCGGCCTTTTTCTTGAACATTTTCTAATTTGCCGCAGAAAGATTGCAGTACGGAACCAGCGGCGAGGGCTGCTTCGGTGGCTATTTCAAGGAAGTTTTGTAGTTGATTATCTGTCATTGGGAATTGGGAATTGGGAATTGGGAATTGGGAATTGCGAATTGCGAATTGGGAATTGCGAATTGCGAATTGGGAATTGCGAATTGCGAATTGCGAATTGCGAATTGGGAATTGGGAATTGGGAATTGGGAATTGGGAATTGCGAATTGGGAATGGGCAAAACAGGGAATTGGTAATTGCTTCCAATGATTGCCAACGAGAGCATCTCACTTTTGCAAAAAAGCAATTTATTGACAGTGCGAGCGTCCCCGCTCGCGTATTGTACAATACGCGAGCGGGGACGCTCGCACTATAAAATCAAAACAGAGATGCTCCCCTGTCAACTGTCAACTGTCAACTGTCAACTGTCAACTGTCAACTGTCAACTGTCAACTGTCAACTGTCAACTGTCAACTGTCAACTGCCAACTATTTCCGATTTTGCTGTCGGAATTCTGCGGGAGTTTGGCGCAAAGCTCGTTCTGGATTCCACAGGCCTTTACCCATGACTCTCGCCCATTCTTGAGCGTTGGCGAGTCGCTGTTGATATTTGGTATTGCGCGATCGCACCGAGGCCAAAACATAACCTTCTTTGACTAGCAGTTCGTTGAGCAAAATTTTATCTTGCCACAAATAGGCTAATTTGCGATCGAACTGGTCTTTCTGTTCGATGTCCGATTCTAGCAATACCTCTTTCCCCCCAATTAGCTGTTCTAATCTTTGTTTCGCTGCTTCTCCCCAAGGCTGCTGTTTTAAATCGGGTGCATCAATCCCAATCAGCCTGATTTGCTCTAATAAGGCAATTTTGTCGGCTGTACTGATAACTTCGATTGTTTGGCCGCTGATAGCCCTTTCTACTTTGGCGATCGTACCTTGGGGCATTTCTGGTTTTTCGCAGCTAGCTAACAACACGCAAAGGGCGATCGCAAATAACCGATAAAGCAGCATTGGGAATAGGGAATGGGGAATGGGGCATTGGGAATTGGGAATTGGGAATGGGGAATTGGGAATTGGGAAGCTATTTTGCATTTAAATTGTGTATCAAAAATCAATTAAACTCTTTTGTGGGGTGGGCTTCTAGCCCGCCCCCAACAAGCAATTCAAAGGCGCAACAGCTTACCAAATTTGCTCTCATTCTTCATCCAACGGCAAACCGACTTTCACTTTACCCTTACCGAAATAGCGGCCGAATTGCAATTCGTACACTTCATCTTCGTCTTGCGTCTCTACCTCAATATTGGAACGCGGATAGCAGACGCACAGCAGCGCATAACCCTCTTTTTGCAGTTCCACAGAAAGTCCCATTGCTTCAGGCTGGTGCAGTTGTCCCGACTTGACGCGCACCGCACAGGCTGTACAAGCGCCGTTACGGCACGAAAACGGCAATTCCACGCCTTGATTTTCAGCACTTTGCAGGATGTACCTGTCTTCGGGTACTCGCACAGTGTGGCGATCGCCCGTTTGTCTGTTATGAATTTTAATTGTGTAGGAGCGAGTCATCAAAATTATGGGTAGAAACCCCGTCCTAAAAGGACGGCTTTGCGTTTTTGAATTTACTATCGCCTTGGGATTGGTTGACTTGGTGTACTTTTGTATTGCACTTTGGGCGGGACAATTACCGCTTCAAATTTTCCAATCCTGTACGCATAGTAATTCGCTCAATTGAGCCTCCCTTTCGGGGTAATGTTAGCTTCGCCAATGTTTTTAGAGCTTGTTCGGCTAGTGGCACTGTTTCAGTGACCTTAAAACTGTTTAACCACTAGCGACAGAGCAAGAGACTAGCTTCGCATCTCGAGGTGTCGTGGCTCAAAAAACGTAGTCAGTTAAGACTTAGGCTGGTCAGAACGGCTTGTTTGATTTCTCTTCCAAGCCTCATGCCGTCGCGGCTGAGGTTCCTAACAGGGATTTTAGATTTTAGATTTTAGATTGGACTTGGGCGACAAAATCCTTGATATGAATGGGTTTGCGACACAGGGCAGGATAATTTTACTCGCCCGTTTGACACCCTACCCACATTAAACAACAAATTTATGCCGTTACCCCTTCCCAAATCAGATTTGTTCTGCTAAGATAGTTTAGCTGTGGCTGAATGAATTCATTTAGCCCTGGAGAGGTGGCCGAGCGGTTGAAGGCGCACGCCTGGAAAGTGTGTTTAGGGCAACTTAACGAGGGTTCGAATCCCTCCCTCTCCGTTACACAAGCTGTTCAGGCAAAAAAAACAGCTTGCAAAAAATCTCTTGTATGAGATAAATATTTCAATTCGATCGCCCCTGAGTTTTTTTGATAAAAGCCTGGGGCGATTGCTTTTATATTTCTGAGTGTAAATCAGAATCTATTTGAGTATTTTAGGTGCAAGCTACAAGCCCTCCCCGCCAGCAAGTTCAGTATTTGTGGAACGGGCTTCTAGCCCGTTGCTAACTAAAATCAAGTATTTGTGGAACGGGCTTCTAGCCCGTTGCTAACTAAAATCAAGTATTTGTGGAACGGGCTTCTAGCCCGTTGCTATAGCCCTTCTCAGATAGATGAGGTATGACTGACAGCTTATATAACCACTAAACGTATTGGGCCCAAGCCCAACTACATACCTCATCTTTTTGAGAAAGGCTATAACTAACATCAAATAGCTGTGGAACGGGCTTCTAGCCCGGTGCTAAAATTAGTGCAAAATATCAGTGCGATCGAACTTAGCACCGCTGAGATTTGCCCCTGTAAACGAAGTACCCTCAGCATTTGCAATCTCTCGAACAATAGCAGAGAAAGAGACAAAGGAAAACCAAAAATACAGCAGCGACAGCAAGGCGAAACACGTACCCAAAAACAGTTTCTGAGTACTCAGAAAAGCGCTAGCCGTTGCAGAAAACAAAAAAGCTGCTCCGTAAGTCACAACACTTCCAGCGGCTACGATCGCAATTTTAGCAAATTGATGCCGCATCCGGGAACTCACAAAAAACATTAACACACCGCCGATCGCCATTCCAGCAAGAGCAGCCTGAGAATTATTCTTAGTTGCAGTCCCAGCATAGAAAAATCCCAACAAAGCCCCTGATAGAATAGCAGAAATTGTTCCCGCCAATCTACCCACTTTTGACGTTGGTGGCTGTGTACGGGCGATCGCCCCAGCAATGCCAGCAACGCTCAAAACCCCGTACAGCAACAGCACAAAAGGCCAACTGCGAGAACCCGGTACCTGTCCTTGGGTTCCCAAAATCAGTCGAGTCACAACATCGCCCACAATCACACAAATCGCGATCGCCACGCCACTCAAAACACCAATCTGTCGCCCCGAAAGCCCCATTTTAGCACCCAAAAAATTCGCCCCTTCCAACTGAGCATTTCTAAAATTGCAGCCTCGAACATCCGCACCCCCGAAATCAGCACCGTTAAGAACTTGTCCCCGGAACGATCGATTACACAAAACTTGATTGCTAAAATTAAGACAATCCGAATAATTCATACTTCCCTCTCATCTCTTCCTTCGCATCCTTTGCGTCTTCGCGGTTCGTTAAAAAATCTCCGTCACAAAATGAAACTAACCAATCCGCTCAAAATCAAACAAATCTCTCATATTATCGGTTTCGGAATCTTGCTCGCACCAATACTAATCTATAACATTCCCTACTTTTCGCGTCCAGCACAAACAAACGAAGTGCGATCGCTATTTCAAGGAATCGCCTACCGACGGGAATTTCGCTCAAATCCGCGTCCCGCCATCATTCACACTGTTAGCATCGACCTCAAAGCGCCAGGAATTGGAATTTTTGTCACACCCGGAACCGCCACACCCGATTTAACCGAAACCAACGCCCGCATCGCTACTGAATTCCTGAAAGAATTTAAATTGCAATTAGCAGTCAACGCCAATTTCTTTTATCCCTGCGTTGAGGAAGCACCTTGGAATTATTATCCCCGCAGTGGCGATCGAGTAAATAACGTCGGACACGCCATTTCCAAAGGCCAAGCTTACTCTCAACCAGAATCACACTTTCCCGCCCTTTGTTTTGACACCAACAACCGCGCCCAAATAATCGAAAACGGCACTTGTCCTCAGGGAACAGCCTATGGAGTTGCGGGAGATACTGTACTGGTGAAAAATGGCAAAGCCCTAGCACAAAGCCCGGAAAAAAGCAAGGATGATAAACCTTATCCGCGAACAGTTGTGGCGATCGATAAAACAGGCGAAAAATTGTGGTTCATTCTCGCAGACGGCAAGCAGAGGATGTACAGTGAAGGGCTGAAGTTGAGCGAAATAACAGAGATTTCGATGCAGTTAGGAGCCGATACAGTCCTAAATTTGGATGGCGGCGGATCGGTAACTTTGGCAGTAGCATCGCCCTCAGGAGCAAAACTGTTGAATGCTCCGATTCAGAACAAAATTCCCATGCAGCAGCGTCCAATTTCCAATCATTTAGGGTTTTACGCGCGGGAAAATTAGGGTTGCAAACAGCCGCGCAGGAACTTGGTAGCATCAACAGATGTTGGTTCGGATGAGTGAAATTGTTACAAATCTTCATCGGCGAGATAACGGCCTGCATCGTCAGCAGCCTGAATGAGTTAGATTTCGGCGCGAGAGTGCGAATTTTCCCAGGCTGCTAAGCTGACTATTCGGGCTTTCGGGATTAATTCTTTGGCTTTTTCGCTTAATTGTAGAGTCATACACAAATGGGTAGTCGGTAATGAGAGAAAAATGGCTGATTAGAATTGTACGATAATTGCGATCGGCATCACTGCCAATCAACATAAATCTGGACTAGCTTAATTGAATATTGTTTAAATTTTGACTTTAATGCAAAAATTACTAGGACAGCGACAACAAAAAAAGACACCCAAGAGCAAGTTTCAATTTGTGCAGGATAAAAATATACTCATAGCATCATTAATAATTCCTGCGATACACTTCGGTCTTTGCGAAATATACCTATTAATCTCATCCGAGAATGGAACAGTAGCAATTTGGCCGTCAGCAGGTCTTTTTTTGGCAGCTTTCCTCCTGCTGGATTGGCGGATTTTACCTGTTCTATTTATCAGCGATTTGATGGTAAAATATATGATGTTTTTCCCACAAGACTTGCTGGTAAGTAGTTTAACTGCTTTTGGGAATATCGTCGATCTGCTAGTAGCAAGTTTTCTAATTAATCGCTTCGTAAAATACCGAAATTTACTAGATAGATCCCAGGATGTTTTCAGATTTTTTGTGCTGCAATTACCCAGCCCTATCGTCAACAGCACTCTCGCGGCTACCGTACTGTGCGTGCAAGGCATTAGCCCCTGGAGTGCTTACCCAGAAGTTTGGCGGAGTTGGTTTACCTCAATCATTGCTGGTACGCTGATTGTGACGCCAGCAATTTTGACCTGGGCTCAGCAACCCAAGCAGTCCGAAAAACTCCGGCCTCCGCAGATTGCAGAATTTGGACTTTTGCTACTGTTGCTGGTTGTCATCAGCAAAATCGCCTTTTGGCAACAGTATCCCCTCGAATACATGATGATTCCGCTGCTGATTTGGTCGGCATTTCGATTCACATCGCGGGAATCGACTTTGCTGGTGGTGATTGTTTCGGCGATCGCAGTTTTTGGAACATCCCACGGTTTGGGTTCCTTTGTCAGATCTTCCCTCAACGAATCGCTGTTTCTGCTGCAATCTTTTATCGGTGTTGTAGCCGTTACCACCTTTGTTTTATCTGCGGTAATTAACGAAAATAAACAAGCAGCAGCCAAGCTCAAAAAACTGAATAATGAGTTAGAACAGCGAGTAGAAGAACGCACAGCTCAACTACAAGAAGCCAAAGAAGTGGCTGACGCGGCCAACCAATCGAAAAGCGACTTTCTCGCCAATATGAGCCACGAACTCCGCACTCCCCTCAACGGGATTTTGGGCTACGCTCAAATCATGAACCGTTCCCAATCTTGGGGAGAAAAAGAGCGTAATGGCGTGAACATTATTTACCAGTGTGGCTCCCATCTTTTGACACTGATTAATGATATTCTCGATCTCTCCAAAATTGAAGCAGGCAAATTAGATTTGCATCCGAAAGTTTTTCATTTTCCCTCTTTCTTGCAAAGCATTGTTGAGATTGTTCGCATCCGCACCGAACAAAAACAAATTGATTTGATTTATCTCCCAGATGCTGAACTTCCCCAAGGCGTAGAAGCCGATGAAAAACGCTTGCGTCAGGTGTTAATTAATTTACTGGGAAATGCCGTCAAATTTACAGATAAAGGCAGCGTAACTTTCAAGATAGAAGTAATAAAACCCGAGTTTTTATCACCTGCGGAATCTGCAATCGAAAATCCCAAATCCCAAATTCAACATCGACTGATTCGCTTCCAAATAGAAGATACAGGCGTCGGCATGACTCCCGATTCTCTGTCAAAAATATTTACACCTTTTGAGCAAGTAGGAGATAGCAACCGCAAAACAGAAGGCACCGGACTCGGACTGGCAATTAGCACCGAGATTGTCAATTTAATGAACAGTAAAATTGAAGTTTATAGTGATTTTGGCAGCGGCAGCACCTTCGCTTTTACTGTCAATTTTCCCTTAGCTGCTGACTGGGCAAATGCAGCCGCAGCCGCTACTGGGAAGAAGATTGTGGGCTATCATGGAACTCAGAAAACAATTCTGATCGTCGATGACAACTGGCAGAACCGTTCCGTGATTGTTTGCCTCCTGGAACCAATTGGTTTTGCAGTAGTCGAAGCTGAAAATGGCGAGGATGGCTTAGCAAAAGCAGCTCAAATAAAACCGGATTTAATCATCGCTGATTTGTGGATGCCTGTGATGGACGGCTTTGAAATGCTGCGGCTGTTGCGGAGTTCAGAAGCATTAAAAAACGTGCCTGCTGTCGTCTCGTCTGCTTCTGTCTATGAAATGGACATCCAAAAAAGTTTGGATGCTGGGGGCGATGATTTTCTGCCGAAGCCGGTGCAAATTGAGGAATTATTTTCGATCGTGCAAAAGCATTTGCAAATTGAATGGAAGTATCAGGAGACAGCCTCAATTGAATCTGCTGGCGAACAATTAGCACCAAAACCTATATTTAATTCACCTCAGGCAACTTTAGCCATGACAATTCCTGCACCGGAAGAATTAGCTTTGTTGCTGAAATTAGCCCAGCAGGGTCGCTTGAAAAAACTTACTGAAGAAGTTAAGCGCATCGAACAACTCGACAAGAGTTATACTCAATTTATGCAGCCAATTCTGCAATTGGCAAAGAGCTTTCAATCGGACAAAATTGAAGATTTTCTCAACCAGCATATCAACTAACAGGAGAAAATATTTATGTCAGAAGCTGAGTTAATTTTAGTGGTAGATGATACGCCCGCCAATCTGGATGTCATCTCCGAGGCGTTGACGGATGCGGGTTATGAAGTTGCGATCGCGATTGACGGCGAACGAGCTCTCAAGCAAGTTCAGTATACGCTGCCGAGTTTAATTTTACTGGATGTGATGATGCCGGGAATTAACGGGTTTGAAACCTGCCGCCGCCTCAAAGCATCCGAGGCTACCAAGGACATTCCTGTGATGTTTATGACGGCTTTGTCGGATACAGCAGATAAGATTAAAGGATTTCAACTCGGTGCGGTTGATTATATCACTAAACCTTTTGAAGAAATGGAGGTATTGGCGCGTGTCAACACTCACATAAAACTTCGCAATCTCAATAAAGAATTAGAACAGCGAGTAGCCGATCGCACGGCGGAACTAACTGCTGCTTTGATACAAGTTAAGCAATCGCAGCTTCAGTTAATTCAGAGCGAAAAAATGTCGGCTTTGGGCAATTTAGTCGCTGGTGTCGCTCACGAAATCAACAATCCAGTGGGTTTTATTTATGGCAATATCAAGGAGTTAAATTTGGCGATCAAAGATATCTTTCGCCACTTGCGGCTTTATCAGCAAGAATGTCCAAATCCGGGTAAAGATATTGAAATCCACGCCGCAGACATTGATTTAGAATATGTGTTGAAAGATACAGCAAAGATGTTATCGTCAATGGAAGTGGGATGCGATCGCCTTCGCAACATCAGCACTTCCCTGCGAACCTTCTCCCGCGCCGATACGGCTGTGAAAGTCTCGGCTAACATCTGCGATGGGATTGACAGCACGCTGATGATTTTGCAGCACCGCCTGAAAGCTCAAGATACTCGTCCCGAAATTCAAGTTATCAAAAAATATGGAGAGATTCCCCCGATAAAATGCTATTTGGGACAACTAAATCAGGTATTTATGAATGTGATTTCAAATGCGATCGATGCTGTGAATGAGTGCAGTTACGGACGCAATTTTGCGGAAATTGCAGTGGCTTGTAATACAATTATTATTACTACAGAATTAACTCAAGACAGAGAAAGGGTGGTAATAAAAATTAAAGATAATGGTAAGGGTATTTCAGAGGATGTAAAATCACACATTTTTGACCATTTGTTCACTACAAAATTAGTCGGGGAAGGGACGGGGTTGGGTTTGTCGATTAGTCGCCAGATAGTGGAAGAAATACACGGCGGTAGTTTGACTTGCTCTTCGGTGTTGGGTGAGGGGGCTCAATTTGCGATCGCACTGCCGATCGATTAATGCGATAATTTTAGAACGATCCCCCGCAGCCATTTGATTGTTCTTGATGTGCAGCCTGCTTTGTAAAACTTACTCAAACTTAACTAAATCGGTCGATCGCACAATTTTTACAAGCTCATCAACCGTACCTCTCTTGGGGTGGCGATTTGACCGAGGAAGCCCAGCAGTTTTTCCCGCGTCGGCGTTGCTGTGGAGTCGCCCTTAGGAAACAACGGAAGTTGTGAAGACTGGCGTTTTCGTAACCTTGAAAGACTATCTGGCTGCTGAGTTGGATTTGGTCGATCGCGCCCAAGCCGTGACAGGTAGCTCAAATTTAGATAGTATTTTACAAGCTCAACTGTGCTATCTGCGGTATCGTGCCGAAAAAAAACCGGGCCGGGGAATGTTGAAGCGGTTCTGCGGCGAGGAATCGACTAAGCGAGTATATTCACAGTTTTTTGTTAGATTGGGAACAGAAGCTGCCACAATTGGTATGTAACAAAAATTGATTTTAATAGAAACTTCAGCCACTATACTAATAAGTGTAGGTTGGCATGAGGAAAATGCCAATGGTCAAAAAAAATCGCAATGTAGTTAGTTCAAATCCAGAAAGCAAAGTCAAAGTCGGACTTTCGCTGACTCCTTCTAGTGCCGATCGATTGAACGCGATCGCTCGAAAGCTGGGAATATCAAGGTCAGAACTCCTAGAACGCTTGGCAAAAGGCGCTCTGGATATTTCTAAAGACAAGAGTCAAGTTAGTGTCACTTGGAAAAAAGGTGAAGAAACTGCGGTCGATACCGCTGAGTTGGAAGGGGAAACAGCCGAAGAAAGCGACATTAATGACGCTATAACGGCAGAAACCCTATTGGACTCGGTAAGCGTACAGTCAAATCCCCTGGAAGCAAGTTACGAATCTTTACAGCAGCAGTTGAGCGAAGGCGAAAGTGCGATCGCCGAATTGCAGCAGCAATTAGCTGACAAGCAAACTCTCGAAGCTCAATTGCAGGAAACTGTATCGAAGTCAAGTTACGAATCTTTGCAGCATCAATTCGCCGAAAAAGAACATTTGGCTAACGAATTGCAGCAGCAACTAGCCTCCAAATCTAGCGATTTGGAATCTTTGCAGCATCAATTCGCCGAAAAAGAACATTGGGCTAACGAATTGCAGCAGCAACTAGCCTCCAAGTCGAGCGATTTGGAATCTTTGCAGCATCAATTCGGCGAAAAAGAACATTGGGCCAACGAATTGCAGCAGCAACTAGCCTCCAAGTCGAGCGATTTGGAATCTTTGCAGCATCAATTCGCCGAAAAAGAACATTGCGCCAACGAATTGCAGCAGCAACTAGCCTCCAAATCTAGCGATTTGGAATCTTTGCAGCATCAATTGGGCGAAAAAGAACATTGGGCTAACGAATTGCAGCAGCAACTAGCCTCCAAGTCGAGCGATTTGGAATCT
>NZ_JAEQCT010000105.1:0-25696 GCF_020738205.1 Microcoleus sp. PH2017_24_DOB_U_A | reverse complement strand
TTTGAGGGACGGCTCCTTTGCTCTCTCTATCAATAGTGAGAGTATTGCTATCGCGTATGCCCTGTTTGTCCAGGGTTGTGCAGCGTAACACCGTCAGGGTTTATCAGAATTTAAAGCCGACTCGCAGAGGTTCCATTTGTTAAGATACTACTCTTGGCCATCGATGCTCTAACCTTCGGTTGTTTCTAGGCCGAATACTCGATCGAACACTTTAGTCACTTTATAGCCGGAATCTATGGATTCGAGCGGGTCTTTCCGCAATCGGTGGCGCAAACACAGAGTCATTACCTTGCGAATATCGTCCACAGTGACTTCTGTTCGGCATTCTAAGGCGGCGTAAGCTTTCGCGGCCCGATTTGTGACCAAATCGCCTCGTAGCCCGTCTACGTCCAATTCGGCGCAGACTTGGGAAATTTTTACTCGCAAATCGCGATCGAGATTTACGGATTTTAATCTTTCTTGGGCTTCCACCAATTTCTGCTGCATATCGTCTTGTTGGTGCTGATATTTGGCGAGAAACTCGGGCGGATCTTGGTCAAAACTCGATCGTTGTTCGACAATTTCTACTCTCAGATTAGGATCTTTTACAGTGCGAATTTCTGCGTGCATTCCAAATCTGTCAAGCAATTGCGGCCGCAATTCTCCTTCTTCTGGATTCCCGGAACCAATTAAAATAAACTTAGCTGGGTGGCGGATTGAAATCCCTTCTCTTTCAACTGTATTCCAACCGCTGGCGGCGGAGTCGAGCAAAACATCGACTAAGTGATCGTCGAGCAAATTGACTTCATCGACGTAAAGAATGCCGCGGTTAGCTTTAGCTAAAAGGCCTGGTTCAAAAGCTTTAACTCCTTCGGACAAAGCTTTCTCAATGTCGATCGTACCGCACACTCTGTCTTCGGTAGCGCCGAGTGGCAAGTCTACCATTTGTACTTTTTTGCGGGCGATCGGCATTGTACCGTGATGCAAAGTGCGATCGCGCACTTCATCGCTCATCAAATCTGGATCGGTGGGATGGCTGTTAAAAGGATCGTCAGCCACGACTTCAATTTCTGGCAGTAAATCTGTGAGGGCGCGGATTGTGGTAGATTTGCCTGTACCGCGATCGCCCATAATCATCACTCCGCCAATTTTGGGATCGATGACATTCAAAAGCAGCGCCAGTTTCATCTCTTCCTGGCCAACAATCGCAGTGAAGGGAAAAACAGCGCGGCGGGCTGGGGTAGCGGTAACGGTTGGCAGAGCGCCCGCATTTAGGTTATTGCTGACTTCGGCAGTAGGACTCACAATAAATTCTTTACTCTAATGACAGTCCTCTATTGTGACATACAGGGGTACATTAGTCGATCGAAGGTTGGCGATCGTCATGCCGAGTCGGTTTACAAAAGCTCATACACTCATATAATATCTTGTAAAGTCCGTCAAGAGTTATAATTATTGAGATATTTATCTATCTATTTCATTGGCAGATATTGGCTGAGTGATTCTATCTAATTAAAAGTTGAGTTCCTCTATGTTAATTGATTTTTCAGTCACTAACTTTAGGTCAATTAAAGAAGAGCAAACATTAAGTATGATTGCAGACTCTTCCAGCAGGAAGAATGAGAATACTTTTGTGCCGATCGAAGGCAATAAACTGCGATTGCTTAACTCGGCTGCGATCTATGGAGCCAATGCTTCTGGTAAATCAAATATTCTCAAGGCTTTACATAGACTTATTTCCTATATTCAGACTCTCAATATTGATGTCGATCATAAAATTCCTTATTACGAACCATTTAAGTTAGATGAATCGCGATTAAGCCAGCCTTCTATTTTTAAGCTGAGTTTTATTCTTGAAGGAATTATGTATGACTATCAAATTGCTTTTGATAGTCGAGAAGTTCATCACGAACAGCTAGATTTTTACCCTAAAAAAAGAAAGTCAAACTTATTCATTCGTACAAAAAATGAGGTCAAACGCGGTGATTATTTTCAAGACAAGCGCTCTTTTTCAAATAAAGCTTTAACTAAATATCCTTATTTATCAAAAGTCGCTCGTGAAGAACATGAACAAATGCAAAAAATCTATGAATACTTAAAAACCTATGCTTTTTTCCCAGCCTATGATAATCAAACAAAAAAATCATTAATACGTCATGTCAACCAATCATTACAAGGAGATGAAAAACTGAAAAAGAAATTAAGTAAGCTCATCCAAATTGCCGACACTCATATCGATAGAATTAATATTGAGGAAAAATCAATGACTTCTGAATTTGATGAAGAGATGCCAGAGGATATTAAAAATTTAATAATGAGTGATAAATATGAGGTATTTGCAGTTCACAAAACATTTAAAAATAATGTGTTTACTGGTGAAAGTGAATTTTCATTTTTTCATGAAGAATCAATAGGAACTATGACACTTTATACTATTGGCACTCTAATTTTATTTATTTTAAATGAAGGTCATATTCTAGTTATTGATGAATTAGATAATAGTTTACATCCCAAACTGTGTAAGTTTTTAATTAAGTTATTTCACCATCCGTCAACTAATCCCCGTAATGCCCAACTAATTTTTGCTAGCCATGAAACTACATTGCTCGATCGAGAATTGTTAAGAAAAGACCAAATATGGTTTACCGAAAAAAATAAATATGGTGAAACACAACTCTTTTCTGCCCAAGACTTTGACAAGGTAAAAGGTGATGAACCTTTTGACCAATGGTATATGCAAGGTAAATTTGGTGGTCAACCTAATATTAAAGAAGTTGAATTTATGTTTGGTGATGAATAAAAAAAGAGAGAATAAACGAAAACAGTTAAAGCAGTCGATCTACATAGTATGTGAAGGAACTAATACAGAACGAATTTACTTTGAGGAGATTGCTCAACAAGATGATGTGTTTGAGAAATATGCGGTCAAAGTTTATCCAAGTGAAGAAGACCAAATCAAAGCAGCAAAAAAAGAAGGTGAATCTATTAAAACAGATGCGATGAATCTGGTCAAACTCGCCAAACAAGAAATAAATAATTATGATGAAGTTTGGGCAGTTTTTGATAAAGATGGTTATACCAAACACGAACAAGCATTTTCAGAAGCCAAGAAACATGGTGTGAATCTTGCTTTTTCAAGTATTGCCTTTGAGCATTGGATTTTATTGCATTACGAACAGTATCGAACTGCTTTCCCTAAGTCCTAAAATGTTATTGATTACTTGGAACAATCAGATTATTTTACAGGCTATGCTAAAAAAGCAGATATTTTAATTTATTCTAGACTTAAAAGCCTGACTAAAACAGCTATTGAAAATTCAGCATGGTTACGGATGAAGATGGCACAAAATTTAGCTGCTTGCGATCATAAAATCTATGAATTAAATCCTTATACCACTGTAGACAAGTTAGTCATAAAGCTTTTAGATTTGAATCCTGTAACCTATGGAGTTATTAACGAAACACAGAAAATTAGCGATATTAGTATCACGGTTAATGCTGTTCAGCACAACTGTGGAATAATAAAGTTGAGTGTTAGTATTCTCAATGACAAAAACATTACCTATTTAGTTAACAATGACAGCGGTCACTTTTATATAAGAGATGAAGATCAAAATAAATTTCAACTTGCTCTTGATAATCCAATAATAATTGAACCAAGTTTAACTCAAGATATTATCTTAAAGTTTGAAATATTTTCCGCAACGGGGACTTTAAGATTTCATTTTAGTCCTAAGCCGAATGAAATACTAATTATTGCCCTTGACAATGTAACTGAACTGTAAAAAAACTATCACCCTGACAACAACTCGCTATCTCCCAGATAACCAACGCCTTTCTTGCGTCAGCCAAACTACCAAAAATTGTTCCGATGATAGCGCACGATCGCACTTACCTCCGATCGACTTTCAATTTTATAATCTTGGACGCAGGAGTGGTCAGAAACCGGATTTTTTCGAGAATACTCGATCGCAGTGCACAGACTCCGCCAAAAACCCGGTTTCTTTGGTAAATGCGTAAGTCTGTTTCTGCAAAACCCAAGCGCAACTAAGATTTGCGGCATTTACATGACAAATTTGGGCGGGCAGGATGCCCACCCCACAAGAGTTTGCAGCAAAGTTACCACCGATGTTAACTCAGGGTAGATGGTAGAAGAAGGGCGATCGCGCAACCCTAATGTAAACTAATGTAACGCTTTTCCGGATTTTGCATAAAAACCTCAAGTTCCCACAGATATATATTTGAGGGCATTTTCCAGCAACTATTTTTCAGGGGTACACATGGCTGAACTTAACATCGGGGCATTGACTGACAGCAAAACCTACACAGGTAGTGTTGACAGTAAAAATATTTTTGACCTTTATCCATTTAACATCAAAAATCCCGGAAGTTTGCAAGTTAAAGAAGGCAAAGTCGATTCTGGCTGGCTGGAGAAGGTTCAGGAGATAGATCGCATCTTCCCTGAGATTAATTATCGCATTTATCGATCGCTTGAAGTTACCCAAAACAGATGCAGACGGCGGTTGAAACCGCGTCTACACGAACAAAGTCTGCCTCCGCAGACTGAAGAAAATAACGTAATTTTAACCGCTAGGTCTTCTTATCTTTTTGTTCGTCTTTTCTTCCACAATAAACCCATTCCCGCCGCCACAAACGTACCAGCCACCGTCATCGGTTCCGGCACAGGTTCATACTCATAAGTTACACTAGCAGCAATATCCGCCGACACCTTACCGCCAAAACTACCTCTAGCAGGACTCCCCAGAATTTGAGTTAAACCAGTTGTCGCCACACCAGCAGTAAAAGTATCACCATCGCAGCCAGTTAAAGCACTCAAAAACTGCGGCAAATCATAACTTTTCGACACGCTACCAGAACCAAAACCGCTAACACTTCCCGTACCACCGCTAGCAATCTTCGTTTCCGGCGGACTAGCCAAAACACTCAAAGTCAAATTCGGGTCAGTTTTCAACAGCCGAATATTCACAGCAATATTAGCATTAGTTGCTGCCGTTCCCGTAAAATCTCCAGTCAAAGGAGTAATGCTGACACTATTATTAACAGTAGACTTAACCGTAACATAAGCCTTCAACAGAGTACCCAACAGCGAATTAAACTTCGGCAAAACCACATTCGTACTGCTATTTAACGGCTGCGAATCCAGATTCACAGTATAAGTTTGACTCAGAGTAGCAGCTTCTACGGAAAAACATTGACTAACAACCGCAAAACTCAAACTTCCGCCAACAATTCCCAACCTTTGACAAACATTCATATCAGTAAACCCCTAACTAAAAAAATCAACAACATTTTGTGGTACGGGCGTCTCGCCCGTGATTAATCTGCGGTTAAAAACTCCAAACCCGCAAAACCCAGTTTCCCAGCAAGGAGATTAAATAACTCAAAGCAAAAACAGTATAAATGATACTCAAAGGCGCATAAGCTGCCAAAACCAATCTATCACTTGATTCTGCCTCAATCTCCTCCCTCCGCAATAAATCCATATAAAAATCAAACGACTTTTGACGCAGATTGTTAATGCCAGTTCCTGCCACTAACAAATAATAACCATCAAATCGGTTGAGGGGATTCAAATTAATTGCTACAGTCAGCAAAGCCGCCACCATCAATAAATAACTAATTTGATGACAGACAGGATTCGACTGCGAAAACAGCCAAACCCAAACAGCAAACGCCCAAATTGTTACTTGAATCAAAACTCCCGCAGCCACGACTAAAACCCGCTGTTTTCGCTTGACTAAACTGTATTGGTCGCTAGTATCTGTATAACATCCAGGAATGAAACACATAAATAACAATCCAATTTCTTTAACAATACCGCCGTAATGTTTGAGCGTGAAAGCATGACCGAGTTCGTGCAAAGATATTACCAGGATTGTCAGCAACACAAATGTGATAATAGTCTCAATTTTTCCGGCTGTCCACAACTGCTGGTGCGAGACAACAACTTCCGCCGAGGAACCAAACCAAGCTGCTGCGGAAGATGCGATGAAAGCGCACAGGAAAAACCCAAACTCCCACGTCCAAATCCAGCGCAATTTGTCGATGTGCTGCGACAGCCAGACATCGGGATTGACTAGGGGAATTGTGAAAGATAGAAGATTGAATTTGGCTTTCGGGGCTTTTGTGCCTTCTAGCATTCCCGTTTGTGCTAAGCTTCTCAACAGATTTTGCACATCTTCTAAATCGATGTTGTATTCAGCGAGAGTGTTAGTTACGGGTTGTTTGCCTAGTTGCAAGATTACCTGTTTGTCAAAGTCGTCAACTTCCATGAAAGTCATGTCTTCGGGATTGCGAAGTATCCAATGACCGTCTGGATGAGCTATCCACTGCACCGCTGATTTGAGTTCCATAGCATATTGTTACTTTGGCTGACAAAGTGCGATCGACTAAATAAGAATTATGCCTTGGTAGGCTAAAAGATCGATCGCCCCTAGCGCCTGTTTTCAAATTTCCCCTTTCCCCGTTAAATTCAGATCCCCTCGCATCCTCCTTAAGTAGGAGATTTTGAAGAAGCTCTTTCTCCTCCCTTTTTTTAGAGAGCAAAAGTGCGATCGCCCTAAATCTTGCTGAAAACATAAATTTTCCAAGCAATATGTGCCCTGTTTCAAAGAAGCAGGGAAACGGGAGAGTAGTTTTTGAAGAAGCTTTGGTGATATTTGCTAGGGCTTCAGACCTCATTCCAAATTTCACCTCTCGGTTCATATTATCAGAAATTATAAAAAAAGCAAGGGCCAATTCTAACTATTTTTGGAATGTAGCGCTGGCGGCCGGAAACCGGGTTTTTTATCGATTTTAAAGGCTGCGATTCCATATTTTCGTAAAAACCAGGTTTCGGAGTCAGTCCTAATTTAAGTTGGCAAAAAAACTTTACACAAACTTTACAATCGAAAGAGGGTTTTTGGTGTAGGATAACCGTGAAGAAGCAAGAAAAACCGAAAAATTAAGCATTGACAAAGTATGGGCTCAATCGCCAACGAGACCGTTAGCAAAGCGCGGCAGATGTGAAGCGATCGCCAATACGTAAAATTTGTTAACTTTGCGTAGTTTTTCAAACAAACAGAAATTTTCAGATTATTACTTACAGATTTTTGTCAAGTAACGATTTTGGTTGAATGCGGGAGGCATTCGATCGAGTTCGTGCGATCGAATTCATATTAATCAAGGTGCAAAGATTATGGGTTGGCTAAATTTGGGTGGCAAAAAACGCAAAGAGGCTCAAGGTTTTGGGAATTCACCGAAACGCAAAGGCCGCAAAAAATCCCGCAGTCATGTGTTGGAAAGAATTGTAACTCCGAGTGCGGGTGTTGGGGGATGGCTGGATGATTTGAATCCGCTGCATCAGTTATTCGGTTCTTTGTCGCTACCTGATTTAGATTTACCGAATTTCTTGGCTGATAGCGGTGTTTGCCCGATCGCTCCTTCTGCGCCAACCAATAATTTACCACCGCTGATTGATTTTGACCCGCTGGGTTTGTACCATGATGGGATTGCGACTCAAACTCCTTACAATCCGGGCGGTGCGTTTGAGACTTTGCCGATTGCTTTAATTCCCGTCGATCCCCATTCGCCAAATCCTAACAATCCGAATGCAATCCGTCAATTGCTAAATTTTCCTTTGGCTAATCAGCCGTTGCTGGGAAGTATTGATACGGGTGTGAGTGCGGATAGTCCTTATTTGAATTACGGGAATATCAAGAAGGGCCGCGATTATGTCGGCGGGGATGATAATCCGTTGCTGAAAGCTGGGGAAGGTAGCGAGCACGGTACTTTTATGTTGGGGATTATTGATGCAATTAATAAGACTGCGCCGAAGTGGGTGGGAAGGGCGATCGATTCTGGGAGATGGGCGGATTCTTTGGTAGAGTTTGTGGATGCTGCGAAGGCTTCTGGACAGAAAAATGCGATCGCGAATCTCAGTTTGGATTTGACTCAGAAGAATGCTGACGGGAGTGTGACGACGCGCTATGAGTTGACGACCGCAGAAAGAAGTGCGATCGAATATGCGCGGCAAAATGGGGTAATGCTGGTAGTGGCGGCGGGTAACGACGGCGGTGTGATGTCGGTTTTGGGTCAAGCTTCTCAGGAATTTGACAATATTTTTACTGTTGGGGCTGGGGATATTAACGGGCGATCGATCTATTCTAGTTATGGCCGCGGTTTGGATATTGTGGCGGATGGGGGCACGACTGAACACCCCGGTTTATCGACTGTGGGAAATGATTTGGGGACGATGGCGGGGACTTCGGTAGCGACTGCGAAAGTTGCGGGGGCGGCTTCTTTGGTTTGGGCGGCAAATCCTGCTTTGAACTATCGTCAAGTGATGGAGATTTTGAAGTCTACGGCGAGGGATTTGGGGCCGGTTGGATGGGATGATGAGACGGGTTTTGGGTTTTTGAATACGTTGGCGGCGGTGGATTTGGCGAAGAAAACGATGCCGGAAGTTTACGAAATTCCGGCAACAGTTGTTCCTGATACTTGGAGTGGCGAAGGAAAGGTAACGCCTGGGGAACGTGCGGTTGCTGTACCCCTGTGGCCAAATATCGAAGCAGTAAACTTTTCTGGTTCGGTAATGGCAACGATTGGTGCAAATGTGCGATCGGGGCCTAGAACTAGCTTTGGGAGAGTCGGCACATATGGCTATAAAACTACTCTTCAATTTAGCGGTTGGACTTATGGAGAGCGCATTCCTGACGTTCAGCTAGGAACTCCCGATGAGCGCTGGTATCGGATTGCTGGCACGAATAACTGGATAGCGAGCGCACTTATTAACGGGAATGCTCCCGGTTCTACTCCGTTACCACCTATACCAACACCAACACCAACACCAACTCCAACACCAACACCAACACCAACTCCGCAAGTTCCAATTAACTCTAATTCAGCTAACTATCGGAATGGGGCGGTTAATCCTTTTGCCTACCGCTGGCAGGGGCAATGCACTTGGTATGCCTATGGACGGATGCTGGAAACAGGATTGTTACCCGCAGCTATCAAGAAAAATGCTTTGTTCCTGGGTAATGCTGGGCTGTGGAGGAACGATGCTTTGAAGGTAGGTTTGCCTGTTACTTCTACACCAACTGCTGGGGCGCGGGGTTTAGTGGTTTGGCCGCCTAATACTAAAGGGGCTGGAAGTGTGGGTCACGTTGCCTTTTTGGAAGAGGTTTATCCCGATGGAAAGGTTCGGATTACTGAGGCAAATTGGCCGACAGGTAGTGGAATTAAGGAACGAATTCTGACGCCGGCTCAATATGCTGGAGTGTCGTTTGTCCGACTGGAAAATGCTCAGACTAATTCCTATAATGCACCTCCGGTAAAGCCTGGACAGCAGCGGCAGTATGTTGTGCGTAGTGGAGATACGTTATCGGCGATCGCTCTCCGAGAATTGGGAAATGCTAATCGTTGGACGGAAATTAAGAAAGTTGATGGTAGTACATTTACCGCAGCGGAAGCACAATCGATAAAACCAGGACAATCGATTTATTTGCCTGTGAGTTATCAACCAGGGCCGGGTGTTGCCGTTACTCCGAAACCATCCTCTACGCCGGGAGTGAGTAGACCAGTTGGCTCTGTCACAATCGGCGTAAAACCTATTAATGATTCTGGCAATAGTCTCCCAGATATCAATTATTTGTCGCTGTCTACAAATAATCCCAACCTAGCTGCAACTTACAGAATTGGTTCGCCAACCCGACCTGATATCAAGCACGATGACGGCTTTTCAAAAAAGGATAAAGAGCCACCGACATTAAATGACTATCTCATTCGGGCAAAATGGAGGGCGGCAGCGAGCGCAACATTCATTCCAAACCCGCTGAGATATTTGCCGGATGGAGCCGCTGCATATCTTTACTACCAGGATGGTAAAGGTGTAGACCGTAATTTTTCTTATGACAAGTTCGTCAATGATGATGAAAGTGGTAAGGTTGCACTGAAAAACTTGATTCTTGACGCACAGGCTGGAGCCGAAAACCTTTACCGTCAAATAATTTCAAAATATCCAGCTTATGTCAATAAAGAAGTCAAGTTCAACATAACCAGTAGTGCAATTGTGGTTGGCAACCCAAACGATCCCAGATTTAGTTACCCTAAGACAGAAAACTGGCAAAAAGCGATAGGCGGTCACTCAGTTTGGTTAAGTGCGTCAGTAACTGTGACTCCTGGTCAACCACCAAACTACAAACAGGATTTTACACTGCACGCTCAGGATCGCTATAACTTTGACTTAGGTAAGTCGGACCTTGCATCTGGGGCTCCCGATGCGGAAAATGGAAGACTTGTAGTTGTTGGTTTAGCTAATGAGTATATGCAATACTCGACTTTATCGCGACAAGTTACATGGAAACAAGGTAATTTGAACAATGCCACGATTACCAATGGTTTAGTTCGTGGCTAGGTAGGAAATTTTCATCAGGTTTAGCCTTTAGAGAACACTACAATTTATGGGTTCACAATTTTTTCCACAGAGAAGTCTATTATTCGCCTTGTTATGTGTTCTAATGACCAGTTGTCAATCAACAAAAGTTGCACCTAAAACAGTATCAAGCAATATGGCAGTTTCTCATGATGTTGAAAAGCTAGGTCAGCATATTAATTTGCCTGCTGTACCGATAAAAGTGACTTGGCAAACAATAGACATAACTAAACCCAGCATAGTGCCTGGGCCTAGTGATTGGTCATTATTTGCAGTTGTCACATTTAATGAACAAGAGATTGATGGTATCATCAGCAAATCTGTGCGCTCTCAGCAAATGAATCGTCCATATCTTCAAAACAAGTTTGTTTTAGACTGGTTTTCAACAGAACTAAAGAATAATTTAACGCCATCTGAAACACGAGGCTTTATGAGAATAAACCTGAATGGATATGAGCCTGATATTTTTGAAAAATCACCTCTCCAGCATGGTTACTTCGTTAGGATTGGAAAAACCTCAGATATATTTCTTTATTTACACACGCAATAAAGAATACTTCAACATTCGTAAACCTGACTACTTTCAGTTAATCCCCCTCTTTATCAAAAAAAGGCGATCTATCTCCTAAACTCAAAGTCGGCCCGATCGCCCTTTTGGTTACGAATGTTTTTGCAGGTAAGCGCGATCGCCCTTCATCTATACCAGATGCCAAACCTGCGATCGCCCTTTTAGAAGGAGTCAAAAAGTGCGATCGCTTGTTTGGGATGGAGAGGGCGATCGTTGGCAATCTCTACCAATTAATTACAGTTAAACTTGTTACCTTTGCAAACTCTCGATCGGCTGTCACCAAAGTTGCTGAATTTTGGATTGCCATTGCTGCAATAACCGCATCCGGCAGTTTCAAGCGATGTTGCTGGCGAATTTCAATGATTTTGTCAATCAAAACAGCATCCATCGCCCCTAAACCAAGAACCTCCACTCGTTGCAGAAACTGCTCAAAAATCTGACGATCGTCTTTAGTCAGCCCAGGAAATACCAGAAACTCAATTTGGCTAATTACTGAAACTCCCAGCCAATCGGCATCTTTAAGTAATTCAACCAGTTGAAGATTCCCTTGAAGCAAAGCAACGATCGCATTCGTATCCAACACATAGCGATTACCACTCATCGCGTAGATTCCTCTGCATTGTTACTGCATCTCCCCGCCAAGTTAATCGCCCTACCAAATCCGAAAAATCATAGCTGGGTGTCTGCTTACCCTCTGACGAAACCGGATTCAAAACAACTAAAATTTCCCGTTCTTTTAGCAATCGTAATCCAGCCAGAATTACTTCAGAAGCAGATGAGTACCTACCGTTTTTGACTGTTGATTGAACAAACTGCTCTAGTTCAGGAGTTAAGGATATATTCATGATGTTGAGTCACCTATTTGAGTCAACTACTCTCCCCATAATAACAAAAATTATCCAATTTTGTTATTTAACATTTTTGGCTGCGGGAAGATGGCGCGATCGCCCTTCATCTATACCAGATGCCAAACCAGCGAGCGCCCTTTTGGAAGGAGTCAAAACGTGCGATCGCTCTTTCCAGCCCAAAATGGCGATCGCACAACACAACATAGTCAAACAGTATTTTAAGCAGAGGGAACGCTTGACAATAGAGAATTACTGCTGAATAATTTCAACAATCTTAGCGATCGCCTCGTTTAACTTTTCAGTTTTAAGCTGACCGGCTTTATAAAGTATAATTCCTCGATCTGCGGTAAACAAGCGATTAGGTCTAATGTTGCTAATTTGGTTAAGTCCGCCCTCGCTAAAATCACTACTTTCAAGAGTGATAGCATAGCGATCGGCGATCTTTTGGCTAGTAATCTGACAAAGAATTATATCGTCTCCTGCC
The DNA here is from genome assembly GCF_020738205.1 of Microcoleus sp. PH2017_24_DOB_U_A. Taxonomy (NCBI): domain Bacteria; kingdom Bacillati; phylum Cyanobacteriota; class Cyanophyceae; order Oscillatoriales; family Microcoleaceae; genus Microcoleus; species Microcoleus sp. PH2017_24_DOB_U_A. The sequence continues at coordinate 13,382 of NZ_JAEQCT010000105.1, read as the reverse complement.
AAAGTTGCGATTACTAGAGCCGGTCGGCGCTTGGCTTGTGTTAAATCTGAAAATGGGAATGGAACAACTACTACATCACCTTTTACAAATTCTGCCATGCTTCATCCTCTTCTAACTTTAACCAGTCTTTTTCCAAAGAAGATTCACTGAGCAGGCTTGCTTCTAACTTATCTTTATTGTATTTTAATTTGAGGAATTGCAGGAAATTCCAAACTTCTTCTAATATAAATTCTGGAATATTCTCTACTTCCTTAAGGAGTAATTCTTTAGCGTTCATCTCATTTACCTAGAAAAATATACTAATTGAGGTCATGCGTAACTCCTATCTATTATAGCATCCTTGAGATTAGCAGCTCATCGCGCAGATTCCTCTGCCTCCTCTGGCTCAACATCAGCAACTTTAGCCAATTATAGCAGGATCGCCTTGCTTGTAAGCGCAGATAAGCGATCGCCCTTTTGGAATAAGTCAAAAAGTGCGATTCCCTACGGGATAGCTTCGCACGCGCTTACTTCAACTCATTCTATTCTTCTACATTTTCAAATTCATCCATTTGCAATGTATACTGCAATGCCACCTGTAATCTTGATACATAATCTGCTGAAAGAGTGCCCATTTTTTTGATTAATCGCTCTCGATCTATCGCTACTATTTGATAGCAAAGTACGACTGAATCTTGTGGTAAACCACCTTCACCAGTCGGCAAAATAATTGTCCCTGGTATTTTAGCACGCCGCAGATTACTTGTTACGGGAACTACGATGACTGTTGTAGTAAAGCGGTCTAATGTATCTCGCTGTACAACAATGACTGGTCTAATTCCTGCTTGTTCTGAGCCTCTCGAAGGATTCAAATCTGCCAAATAAACATCTCCTAGCATCAGATTTTATCCAGTTGTTGAAGTCTCAGCATATAATCACTTAAGGCAACTTCTGCCAACTCTAAATCTTCTGCCGCAAACTCAGATTTTAGTACCGCAGCTTCCTCATCAGAAATGGCATCCCACTCTCGAAATAATTGCCTTTTTTTAGCAAATTTTTGATTTTGTTGAGTAGCTTGCTGTTTCTGGGCCAGATATTTCCCGATCGCCCGATCGAGTTCCTGTAACTCTAAAATTTCCAGCATTTCAAGCTGATTGACAATTTGGTTGAGGATTGCCTGTGACATCGGTTTTCACTTTTTGTGCTTGCCTACTTTGTCTATTATACAACTATTACCGTCAGTCGATTGGCGATCGCCCTTTTGGAATTAGTCAAAACGTGCGATCGCTCTTTACCCCTTTTTCTCAACCAAGGGATCTCGCCCTTTACCTCAAGCAATTGCAAAATCAGTCAACTTCCGGTCTTCATAATGGTAAAAAGCCAGCACAATATCTTTTTGAAAAACCCCTCGATCCAGCAAATCCTGAGTCACCCCCTCCTCAGTTTCATCTCGTTCAATCCAGAGTTTGCCCTCGAAAATTCGCAGATGCACGATAGTGCTGTGAACTCGCCGATCGCCATTCCATCCAAAACTAACCAGCAAATAATGGTCGCGATCGCTATCATAAACCGCCGACATATCGCTCTGCCCGAAACTAGGTTTATATCGGGCATATTCGTCGATTACTTCTCGCGCGATCGATCGATACTGAGTCAACTTTTCCATAGTACAATCTCCTCTAAGTCGGGATTGAAAACAATCAAAGGGAATTGTCGTTCTTTAACAAATTCCTGAATCGACGGACGCTGAAAAAAGTTTTCATAAGTGCGTTTCGGAATGGCAAGGTATAGAGTACGATCGGGCTCCAGCCGTGCCATAAAACTCGAATATAGATAGTATTGTCCAACGGCTCGTTCGAGATCGGTCACTGGGGAAGGACTGATAAATACCTTCACCTCAACAGCAATTTTTCGCTCACTCCTCTCGGCGGCAATTAATCTTTCGGCTCCTAGATCCGCGTAAACAGTCAAGTCTTCAAATCTAATAGTGAAAGGATCGTGAGTAATTGTCCAGCCGTCTTTAATGAGAGCGGCTTTAACGACATTATGGTAGATATCTGTGGCATAAACTAGCTCAAAACACCCCTCTAATCTAGTATACACTGGTGCAATAGTGCAATACAAACTGAATATCTCGCCATCGCCCTTTATTTCGGAAGCGGAAATAAAAGGCGAGATCCCTTTTGGAATAAGTCAAAACGTGCGATCGCTTTTTGCCTATTTTTGGCTATATGGAAAGGGCGATTCACGCTCGGGATAGCTCCGCACGCGCGGTCTTGTCGATGGACAGGGGCGATCGCTATGAGTGGGATGGAAAGGTCGATCGCTTTTCTCGACCGAGGAATCTCGCTTTTTGGTTCGAGGAGGGGCGATCATTTTTCTAAGGAATGGAGCAAATTAATCGTAGAAAAACGGGTCAAAGCCTGTGTCCCTAGAACGTCAAAATATGATAAACTTAGTAAAAGCACTCGCCTTCAAGATATCCAAGCCATGAAGCTTATTTCTTTGTCAGCACATTTTGATGGGCAATCTATTCAGCTAGATGAACCCTATAAGCTTGAACCAAACATAAAACTAATTGTCACAGTCCTCCCGGAACAATTAGCAGAACGCGAAGCCTGGTTGTGGTTGTCAAGGCATCAACTAAACAATGCTTACAGTCAGGACGATGATTACCCGAGCAATGCAATTAAAACACTAAATCCTGACTATGCAGGAAGCTGATGTTGTTCTCACCCCAATACCCCAAACTGACGGGACAACTAAAAATCGTCCAGCCATCCTTCTGAGGGAACTCCCACCTTATAGAGATTTTTTAGTGTGTGGTGTTAGTACCCAACTAAATCAACAGGTTCCAGGTTTTGACGATATTATTTCCCCCTCTGACTCAGACTTTGCTGCCAGCGGTTTACGGTCTCAATCCTTGATTCGGTTAGGTTTCCTTGCTGTATTACCTCGCAATCAAATTATCGGTTCTATTGGAGCTATTTCCTCAGAGCGACATCAACGCTTACTAAAAACTCTGAGTGATTATCTTGTGAATTAGGGAGAAGGGCGATCGCTCTTTTTTTCATGGAAAGGTCGATCGCCCTTTTTTTCATCGAAAGGTCGATCGCCCTCGATCGCTTTTTCACGGGCGAAGGGCGAGATCCTTTTTGATATAAGCGATCGCCCTGACAACAACTCGCTATCTCCCAGACAAAGAACGTGCAAACTCTAAAACTTCTATCTGACGTTCGTCTGACAAACGTCCAACCATCGCAGCTAATAGCTCAGATACAGACAACCAACGCCTTTCTTTCGACTTCCAAACAACTAAAAACTGCTCCGTAGACAGAGTACACAAAGCTATCATTTCGCCAGAGCGATCGCTAAATTCTACTTCGTAATTTCCATCATCATAACAATCTACAATTGCCCCTCTAACACCTAGGTGTAAATTAGATTCAGGCAATGTTACTAACAATTCGACTGCATCAAATAATTCTGGCACGATCGTGCTTACCTCCGAACGAATAGTGTTAAATGGGGTACATCTGGTTTTTGAAGAGGGCGAAGCATGACCGCATATAAGTTATTAGTTATTATCTCATATTTACGGAGGTCATGCTTCGCCCCTACGGATATATTCGCTTGCATTGAGATACACCCGTTAAATGACTAATGACTGCTGACTAATGACTAATAACTAACAACTACCACTGCGGTTCCGAAGCCATCAAAGCAGTAGCTTCATCGCTCGGTAAGGGCTTAGCAAAAAAATAACCTTGGCCGTATTCGCAGCCGATCGCCCTTAACCTAGCTAATTGCGCCGCCGTCTCCACACCCTCAGCAATCACATCCATTCCCAAAGCGTGGGCCAGGGTGACTATTGTTCGGACGATCGCCACATTCTCTCCCTCACCCAACTCCATCAGCCCGACAAACGACTTATCAACCTTCAAAGTATCCGTAGGAAACCGACTCAAATAACTCAACGACGAATAACCAGTGCCAAAATCATCAATTCCCAATTTGACATTTAAGGCTTTCATCTGCTTCAAAACCCCGATCGCCGATTCGACATCATCCATCACCACACTCTCAGTAATCTCCAACTTCAAACTCTCGGCACTCAAACCCGTTTCTGCCAAAATAGCCTGAATGCGATCGACCAAATCCGGCTGAGCAAACTGCTTCCCAGATAAATTTACACTCATAATCAAAGGGCGATCGAAATTAAACATTTCCTCCCACAGCCGCAACTGCCGGCAAGCTTCCTCCAGCACCCACTCACCAAGCTGCACAATTGCCCCCGTTTCCTCAGCCACCGGAATAAACTTGACCGGCGAAATCAAGCCCCGCTGGGGGTGCTGCCAGCGCACCAAAGCCTCAAACCCAATAATCCTCCCGCTAGCCAAAGACACAAAGGGCTGGTAGTGCAGCAAAAACTCCCGACGCTTCAGGGCCATCCGTAAATCTGTTTCCAACCGCAACCTCTCCAACGCCAAATCGTGCATCGAAGCATTAAACACCTGATACCTTCCCGTTCCCAAAGCCTTCGCCCGGTACATCGCCGTGTGGGCGTCTCGCAGCAAGTGTTCCGGCTGTTCCCGGGTGGTAGCAGTTGGTTCGCCCCCCACCGCAATTCCGATACTCGCCGTGACAAACACCTCCTGCCCTCTCACGTCAAAAGGCACAATTAAAGCTTGGTGAATGCGATCGGTCAAATCGATCGCATTCCCCAGATCGACATTCCTCGCCAAAATCGCAAAATCGTCACCCCCCACCCGCGCCACAGTATCCGCGCGAGCAATACTTGCCCTCAGCCTCCGCACCACGGCCATCAACAGTTCGTCCCCTACCAAATGACCTAGAGAATCATTAATTACCTTAAATCGGTCTAAATCAATAAACAGCACTGCAAACAGATAGCTGTGGTGGCCTTTATTGTGGGCGATCGCCCGCCCCAAACATTCCACAAACAAATCCCGGTTCGGCAAACCCGTCAGACAGTCGTGAAAAGCATCGTAAAGCTTCCTGTAAGCGCTGACGCCCACACCAGTCACCACCAAACCCAAAGCCGGCGACACCAGCGGCACCCACCCACCCTCAATAAAAATCGCAAAACTAATTCCCAACAGCCCCATCAACAGCGCACCCCCAACCAATGCTGCCCTCGCCGGGTGCACAATCCGCCAAGCCACAACCCCGCCAAGCACAGCCCAAGAAGCGTTCCACAAAATTTCCGCCCATTGCGGCCAGATCCAAAACAGCGATCGCCCCTCCAAAACGGCACTCAATATTTGGCTGAGCATTTGGGCGTGCAGGATCACCCCCGGCATTTTCGGAGTTTGTTTTTGAACCGGACTGTAGGGCGTCAGAAACACGTCTCTGGTACTAGGTGCTGTCGTTCCGATCAGCACAATTTTGTCCTTTATCCAGGTTGGGTCAATTTCCCCCTTCAATACCTGCGACATACTGACTTGTCGCGCTACATTATTGGCAGAACGGTATTTGAGCAGAATTTGGTAGCCTCTGGCATCAAGATTTGCATAGCCGCCGCTGTCAGATTTTAAAGGCACAAATTCTGCTTTGCCCCAGTTGATTTGGTGGGGATGGACAGGGCTATCTGTGGGCTGCACGCTGTTTTTGAGATACAGCAAAGCCAGTTGCAGAGAAAACGACGAAACAGTAGTCTTGTTTGCTTGCGAGACTGAGAGTAAATGGCGGCGCACCACGCCGTCAGCGTCGAGCACGAAGTCGTTAAAACCGATTCGATCGGGCGGTATTCCTTGGGGCGCCGGGACTCCCGGACTTTCTGCATCGCTCATTTTGGCGATCGCCACTACATTCGGTGCTTTCAGCTTGACCAGCAATTCTTCGTGTCCCGGTGGTTGCGGCAAATCTCGGTACAAGTCCAAACCGATGACTTTTGGCTGGTACTTTTGCAATTTTGTCAAGGTTTGGGCGATCGCACCGTCGGAAACCGGAAATCTCCCCAAAGCTTGAATATCTGCCTCGGAAATTCCCACTATCAGCAGCCTCGGATCCCTGCCCGCATCGGGCTGCAAGCGTACTAACGAGTCAAAACTGCCCAATTCCCAGCTTTGCAGCCATCCCAACCGTTGAACTCCCAGATTCAGCAGCGTTACAGTAGCACCCGCCAGCATTGCAGGCAAAATTCTGACCCGGCGGCCTGGAGAACTCAGATCGAGGCCAGTGGCGACAGACAGTACAGAACGAAGATTTCGAGAGAATTTGGGAGTCACAGAAAAAATATATGGGTGCAAATTCGCTTCGCACAAGTCTGTTCCACAGAATTGAGCTTATTATGAGATTGAGTGTAATTTTTTCAGAAATTGTGCCGAAACCGAGTTTATTTAAGTTAATTACTCGATTTTGCCAAGTATTTCGGGAGGGGAAACCGGGTTGTTGAAGATTTGCCGACAAGTCCTGTTTTTTATTCCCCTGTTTCCCTAAATTCCCACAAGCGTTAAAATTTAGTCGATCGAAGTTTCAGGATATTTTTGAGATTATGGCGAATCAACTTCCGATTCCGGTGATTGTTAACGGTGCTGGTGGCAAGATGGGCCGCGAAGTAATTAAGGCGATCGCAAATGCTGATGACATGACTTTATTTGGGGCTGTAGACCGCTCTCCTGAGTGCCTCAACGCCGATGCGGGGGAATTAGCCGGATGCGGCCCGTTAGAAGTTCCGGTAACAGACGACTTGCAAGGAATGCTGGTATTAGCATCTCAGGAAAAGCAATTAGGCGTGATGGTAGATTTTACGCACCCTTCGTCTGTTTATGAAAATGTGCGATCGGCTATAGCTTATGGTATACGGCCAGTAGTTGGGACTACAGGATTGAGCAGCAAGCAAATTGATAACTTAGGTGAATTCGCTGACAAAGCCAGCATCGGCTGTTTGATTATACCCAATTTCTCGATCGGCATGGTTTTGCTACAACAAGCAGCCGTCACCGCATCTCAGTATTTTGAACACGTAGAAATTATCGAGCTGCACCACAATCAAAAAGCCGACGCTCCCAGTGGCACGGCGATTCAAACTGCTCAAATGCTAGCAGAATTGGGAAAAACTTTCAATGTGCCAGAAGTTGAGGAAACCGAAAAAATAGCGGGAGCTCGTGGTTCGGTGGCCGATGAAGGGATTCGGATTCACAGCATCCGTTTGCCCGGTTTAATTGCCCATCAAGAGGTAATTTTTGGTGGGCCAGGTCAAGTTTATACTTTACGACACGATACGAGCGATCGGGCTTGTTATATGCCGGGAGTTTTGTTATCGGTGCGAAAAGTGCTGGAATTGCGATCGCTCGTTTACGGATTGGAAAAAATACTCTAGGGAATAGGGAATGGGGGATTGGGAATTGGGGATTGGTAATAGAGGGGTGTAGATATGGCAAGACCTGATTTTGAGGATTTGGATGTTTACAAATTGGCTGAAAAGCTAGCAAATGAGGTTTGGTTTATTGTCAAACAATGGGATTATTTCACGAAAGATACTATGGGCAACCAAATTGTACGAGCCGCCGATAGTGTTTGTGCTAATATCGCAGAAGGACGCGGCAGGTACAATCATCAAGACAATCGGCGTTTTGTTAAAATTGCCAGAGGCTCTTTGTATGAAACAATCAGTTGGTTGAGATTGGCATATGCCCGAAAGTTGTTAGCAGATGAACAAGTCATAAAAATTCAACCAATAATCGATGAATTGCCACCAAAACTCAATGCTTATCTAAACTCAATTGGTGGTAAAAAAGATCGAATAAGTGATGAAAAAATTGAGATAGATCGCCAATAAAAAATCTCCCCATTCCCCATTCCCCATTCCCCATTCCCCATTCCCCATTCCCCATTTCCCCATTCCCCATTCCCCATTCCCCATTCCCCATTCCCCATTCCCCATTCCCCATTCCCCATTCCCCATTCCCCATTCCCCATTCCCCATTCCCCATTATGCTAATTCCCTTAACTCGCGAAACCTTTCAAGAACTAATTCCCCCCGTGGCTACCGGAGCACAATACAAACATATTTGGGGGAAACCGCCCGATTTTTTAAGGCGAATATTAATTTCTGCGGTAGCTGTAGTTTTGTTGCTAGTAGTTTATAATTTTGCCGGTTCCGATGTCGGGCCTCTAGTTTTAATTGTCGGATTGATCGCTGGTTTGTACTGGCTGTGGGGGCCGATTTTCTGGGCTAGTTTGCGGAATGCAGAATGTCGTAAATATAAATACTGCGGCTTTTGGCAAGGGCGAGTATTGGATATTTATATCACCGATGAAGTCACAAGTCAAGAAGAAACAGTCAATCAAAAAGGACAACTTGTAATTGTTGACAACCTAGAACCGCGAATTAATTTAGAAGTTGGCGACAAAACCGGATTTACTACTACGCTTCGAGCTCCATTGCAGAAAAGTCATCAGGGAATTGTCCCCGGTCAAGCTGCTTTAATGTTAATCATGTCGAATCAAGAAGATTTGGGCAGAATTGCCAAAGTTTCGGATATTTACATTCCCAGCCGCGATGTGTGGGTGAGCGATTATCCTTATTTGCGTAAGGATTTGTTTGTGGAAATGAGCCAGCAAATTAAAAAAGGCAGACAGAAAAAAGGGCGAGATACTGATAATGAAAGTACAAGGGTGAAAAGGCGATCGTCCGCTGATTATTGAACAAAAAAGGTTCGTAGTGAGGACTTTAGTCCGCATCAGGTTCGTAGTGAGGACTTTAGTCCGCATCCAAATCAAATGAATTGAGGCTGTGGCGTTGTCAACGGTTTTGTTCACAAAGGACAGGGTGCGTCAGACAAAACGGGTGCATCTGGTTTTTGAGGAGGGCGAAGCATGACCGCATATAAGTTATTAGTTATAATCTCCTATTTTCTGCGGTCATGCTTCGCCCCTACGGATATGTTCGCCAAAATGAGATGCACCCGACAAAGCAACCAGCAATGCAAAAAAAATTAACTTGCTGACGCACCCTACAAAAACCCAAAAACCTTATAATTGCGATCGCACAAAACGTGCTTTCACAGCATTACTGCGGCTTAGTTTCCGATGATTTTTGAAGGCTTTGTGCAGCCCGAGGATAAGCATCCTTAAGAATCGCCTTAACTTTTGGCTTCTGTTCAGTAGTGAGATTAATTTCAGTCAAAGCTTTACGCATTTTTTCACCAGACTTCAGCTTAGCGTTCAACTGTTTGTATTGCTCAGCCGTGAGTACCTTTGCGAGTTTTTCACTAACTTCCTTGCGCTTCTGTGTGCGTTCAGCATCAGAAAGTTTTGGTTTCTGGGAATTTGTGGGATTTGCAGCCACCGCGTCAGGTTTAGCATCTTTAGAAGCAGCAGCATCCGCCTTTGTTTTTGACACCGCGTCAGATTTAGCAGCATCGGAGGAAGCAGTATCCGCCTTTGTTTCCGATGAAATAACTGGACTCGCCGCAGTCGCATCGGGTTTAGCAGCATCGGAGGAAACAGCATCCGCCTTCGGTTTCTCTAAACTTACGGGATTTTCCTTAGCTGGATTAGATTCCGAGGCTTCCGGGGTGTTGGGTGGCGCACAAGCAGACAAACCGCCAATTAACATGACACCGGCGAGAATAAATGCTGGTGCGATCGTACTTTTCATGATTCACTGCCTCTAGTTAACTTTGTTCATCAATGTTATAGCGTAAAATCGATCGGCGCATGACCCAAGACTCCTAACTTCACCAGTCAATCGATTTTAGATTTTAGATTTTAGATTTTAGATTTTAGGGTGTTGCTTAATCAGGGTAGGAAAAAAATAAGTTGAAAATCCCCAAGCTTTGTCGATACTGGTTTCTATGACTGGCATATTTAGCCTTTCATACCGTAAATCAGCAACGCCAGCATTTTTTTATTATAGTGCGAGCTGTCGCGAGCTCGCGTATTCTACTCGCGAGCGGGGACAGCACTATAAATGCCAAACTGAGATGCTCCCAATACGATCGCCATTAACGCCAAAAATTACCAAAATAAATTAAATCAAATAGCTCTTGACATCAAATTTAGAAAAATTTATAATTGTAGGGATACCAAAAATTATTATAACTTGAGCTTCCTAGAATTATTCAGCCAAGAGACTTGCCCCCAGTTTACCGAACAAATCAAAGCTGACCTAGGTTACTTCAAACACGGTACCAACTTGCTAGAGAAAGCAATGGAAGCAATGAGGGGCGTAGTTGCGATCGAAGAAGCCCGTCGCGATGCAGAATTAGAAGCAACGATTTAAGCAGTAGGTTCAGCCTTGGGAGTTGTGGGCATAGTAGCCAGCATTGCTCCCTACTTTATTGAGTTATTTGAGACTGCGGCTCGACCGTAGGGTAGTATATTGTGATAAAGTTGAGACCCACAATTCGCAGTCACTAGAAGTTCTGCGATCGAACATGAATCCTAAAAAATCTGCCAAGAAATCTCAGCCTAAAGCTGATATCGCAGCCGAGGGAAAGCAACAGGACGATCGCCAGGAATTATTTCCAGTGGTGGGAATTGGAGCGTCTGCGGGTGGATTGGAAGCTTTTATGGAATTGCTGAGCCATTTGCCGATCGATACAGGCATGGCTTTTGTGATGATTCAGCATATGTTACCGAATCAGGAAAGTTTGTTGAGCGAGATTTTAGCTCGATCGACTCAGATGCTCGTAAATGAGGTGACAGATGGGATAAGTGTAGCACCGAATCAGGTATACGTCATCCCCCCGAATGCCAGCCTGACGATCGAATCCGGGGTGCTGAAGCTAATGCCCCGCGGCAGGGGACGCGGGGCGTTTATGTCCGTCGATACATTTCTGATTTCCCTCGCCGCGGAAAGGGGGAACAAAGCCATCGCCGTCGTTCTCTCCGGGGGCGACGGCGACGGGGCCAGAGGATTAGAAGCGATTAAAGGCGCCGGCGGTATTACTTTTGCTCAATCCGAAGCATCGGCACAATTCACCAGTATGCCACACACTGCGGTGGCGACCGGTCAGGTAGACTTTATCTTGAGGCCGGAACAAATTGCCCAAAAGATCGCCGAAATCGGCTGTCATCCCTACATTGCCGATCAAGCTGCGATCGAATCAGCAGTCAGCCAAGATGCGATCGCCACGATCTACAATTTACTGCTATTGGCGACAGGAGTTGACTTTACTCACTACAAGCAAACTACCTTGCAACGGCGGATACAGCGGCGGATGTTGCTCTACAAGCTGGAACGGATCGAAGATTATGCTGCATATCTCCAAAACACTCCGACAGAAGTCACCGCGCTGTATGGCGATGTCTTAATTCACGTCACCAGCTTTTTTCGGGATTCCGAAAGCTTTGATGCTCTAAACAGCAAAGTGTTTCCCGAAATCGTCAAAAATAAATCGCCGAAGTCGCCGATCCGAATTTGGATTGCCGGTTGTTCCACGGGCGAAGAAGCTTATTCGATCGCCATTTGCTTGCTAGAGTCTTTAACAGAGCGAGACATCGATTTGCCGGTGCAGATTTACGCTACAGACATCAGCGACAGTGCGATCGCGATCGCCCGCAGCGGCTTTTATACTAGCAGTCAAGTCGCGGATGTTTCGCGCGATCGCTTGCAGCGGTTTTTTGTTCAAGTCGAGGGCGGATATCAAATCGCCAAACAGGTGCGCGAACTCTGTGTTTTTGCCAGACAAAATTTGATTAACGATCCGCCGTTTTCGCGGATGGATTTGATTAGTTGTCGGAATGTGCTGATTTATCTGGGAGCTTTGTTGCAGAAAAAACTGCTGCCCATGTTCCACTACGGACTCAGCCCCGAAGGCTTTTTGCTGTTAGGTACTTCGGAAACGATCGGTGAATTTGGCGAATTGTTTGGGCTGTGCGACCAAAAAAACAAAATTTATGTCAAAAAACAGTTATCGCATTGGCTGAGCATTGATTTAACTGCCAGCCAAAATCCTCTGACAGCCATCAACCCTCCACTGCTGGTGCCGCCAAGCTGGAACGAAATGGAAATGGAGAAACAAGCCGATCTAATTGTTTTAAATGAGTATGCCCCCGTCGGCGTCGTAATTAACAGCGCCAGCGAGATTTTGCAATTTCGAGGACAGACGAGCAGCTATTTAGAACCGGCTCCGGGTAAGGCGAGCTTTAATTTGCTGAAAATGGCAAAATCGGGATTGCGCGTCCAATTGCCGGAGGCAATTCAACAGGCCAAAAATTAGCAGTTGCCGAGCCAACGCACAGGCTTGCAAATTATCGAGGTTGAGCAAATTGAGCTAAATCCAGTCATTGAAAATGCGATCGAGGTGGTTCGTTTGGCCGCAGCAGCCAAAAATATTCAACTTGAATCGAGGATCACTCCTTTATCCCTAAAACTGTTGGGCGATCCAAGCCGCTTGCAACAGGTACTGTGGAATCTACTTTCAAACGCGATTAAATTCACCCCAGCCGGAGGCAGAATAGACATCTCATCAGACTACATTGATGGCATGGCTCAAATCCAAATTCGCGATACTGGTAAAGGCATTGACGCTGATTTTCTTCCCTATGTGTTCGATCGCTTCCGTCAGGCGGATAGTAGCTATTCTCGAAGCAACTCTGGATTGGGCCTAGGACTCTCGATTGTCTATCATTTGGTAGAACTCCACGGCGGTAGTATTCGTGCAGAAAGTGGCGGTGAGGAACAAGGGGCAATGTTTACCCTCAGGTTGCCGCTGCTAGCAGATACGCAAAAAAGTTCAGCGCTTTGTGTTGTAGAAGCAGTAGCAGAAGTAGATGTTGCTAACCAGCCTGTAGCGGCAATGGCACAGATTCCATCCTTGGCTGGTGTACGAGTGCTGCTGGTGGATGACGAAGCATATCTGCGTCAGTTATTCACAACCATGCTGGATGAGTATGGAGTTGAAACTAGCGCAGCGGCATCAGCAACTGAGGCGATCTCAATGTTGAGAGCAAATCCCGATCGATACGATCTACTTCTTTCTGATATTGGAATGCCAGAACAAGACGGTTATTCGCTGATGCGGCAGATTCGGACACTGAGTGTGGAGGAAGGGGGAGAAATTCCTGCTGCGGCGATCACGGCCTATGCTAAAGATGACGATCGTCGATCGGCGATCGCTGCGGGTTTTCAGATTCATGTCGCTAAGCCGATCGATTCAGCTCAATTAGCATAGATCGTGGCTTCTTTAACTGGGCGAATTTAGGAATGAGAATTAAATAACTTACAATTTTAATTATTATTGTGGGATGGGCGTCCCGCCCGTCCTTTCTGGACGGGCGGGACGCCCGTCCCACAAATATGTGTAAATTATTTAATTCGCGATCCTTAGTTAGGGCTTGCTGAATAATTGATTGCCAACCAAGAGCAGGAGCGATCAATATATTCAAGCTTGGTTAAAGATAAGTTTTTTCTGTATCGAGTCGCCCCA
>NZ_JAEQCT010000104.1:0-25877 GCF_020738205.1 Microcoleus sp. PH2017_24_DOB_U_A | reverse complement strand
CCTGATGGATTACCCTGTAGAAGCCAGTCATCCCCCGATTTCTCGGTTTCGACTGAACGAATCGCACTTGGCAGCACCATTTAAGTCTGCATTCACAATTATGCCATTATCTGACTGATATAAGCCACGTTTAATCCGCTTTCCAGATGCTTTCCACCCAGTTGGTTTTTGACCATATTTGGGTAGGGAGTCACCATCAAGAAAACTAGCTTTTGAAGTATATGCTTCTTCGGTTTTAAGAAATCTGATTCCGTGCAAATCGCACAGTTCTTTCAACCTATTTTTTAGCTTACCTAAAGGCATTTGAACAAATTTTTGATTGTTCAGTTTACCGAGATTACTGTTAGACTTAAAGCCTTCATTCCACCCAACTATCAGTGTGCCAATTCCGTATTTCAGACAATGGTTGACAATTAACTTTGCAGATTTATTGATGCCATCACGCATTTGGTGATTGCGTTTGCGAGTTACACGGTCTAGCCAATTATCCCAGTAACCTTCTGGTTTTCCTTCTTTTCTAGTTGCTACTTTCTTGTTCCACAATTGATTCATCGCTTTCATTGCACGAGAATCAATCAATAAAGAGTTTCCCAGCGTATCGACACAAGCTGCTAAATTGTCAGAAGTTCCTAAGTCAATTGACAATGCTTGACCAATGTCTAAATTATGTTGTTGTTTTTCAACCTCGTAGGACATTTCCAGGTAAAAATAACCATTTTTCGGGAGAATTGTAAACTCTTTCACTTGAGAAAAATCAAGATTCGATGGCATAGGCAAAAAGAATTCAGAAACTCCAAACCATCGCCTTACTGTTAAACCCAAGGAAAACCTTAACTGATTGCCAACAAGTTTTGGTCTTAAACCTCCAGAATTGGGATAAGCTACTTTAAACAACTTAGAGTTTTTCAGGTATCCCGGTGGCTTGGGGTTAAAATGTAATTGACCTTTGATATATAAATCTCTTAATTCTTTAAAAGATTTGAAGGCTTCTGTTACTGACATCAATGTTTGCTGCATTGGTGTTGATGGCAATGATTTAGCAACCATTGATTTTGTAACTGATGGTTCAAAAGATAAGTCAAATTTTCCAGTCAACAATTTTCCTGTTTTGAAAAAAATCTGACGAGCTAAATAAACACCACTGTTATACAGTTTACCTGATTGTTGACAGAGATACTCTAACAAGGCTTGAACTTCTTTGGTTGGAGACAGTAATATTTGCTGAACTCCCATTGTTTTTTTGGTTTTATTCACCTCTGTTTTCCTGAATATTGGTTGACTTGTCTGCTTTCAGCTATTATACTAGATATCTCAAGGTTCATCAACAAAATTTAGAAAGAAAGAAAGAAAGAAAGAAAGAAGACGGGGACTCTCATTCCCTCGTGCCGCTTCCCTCTCAGGACTGAAGTCTCTGAGTTTCCCGCATCCCGTATTGTTTTTATGATTGTATGCGATAATCGAACATTAACAGGGTAGAGGGCAGAGCATGATTGGTCAACTTCTCGACAGACGTTACCGCATCATTAAAGTCACAGACTCAAGTGAAGTGGGAAAAACTTATATAGCAGCAGATACTCACCGTCCCGGGTATCCGCAATGCACGGTTAGAGAAATGCGGCTCCTCGGCACCAGTTCGCAAACTCCAGAATTAGTCAAAATTATATTTCAAAGAAATGCAGAAATAATAGAAAAATTGGGCAAACACGACAAAATCCCCGAATTGTTGGCGTATTTTGAGGAAAACCAAAGTTTATACTTAATAGAAGAATTTATTGCCGGTCAACCTTTAAGCCAAGAATTTATACCTGGTGAACCTTGGGCTGAAGACGAAGTAATTGCTTTGCTATCATCCATATTAGAAGTTTTGGTGTTTATACACTCCAACGGTTTCATTCACCGCCGAATTCAACCAGACAGAACAATTCGACGCGAGTCAGACGGCAAATTTGTGTTGATTGACTTTAGCTTAGACAAAGAAATTAACCCGGAGCTCGTTAATTCTCATTTGTTGGCGCCAACATCCCCAAATTCTGTTAAAAAGCCTTTGGGAAAAAAACCGGAGTTAGCTGCTGAAACATTATATGTGCCGATCGAGCAATCGCAAGGCAACCCCCGCTACAATAGCGACATTTACGCTCTAGGTACGATCGCCCAGCTTGCGGTAACGGGACTATCGCCCGAGAAACTGAGTGCCTTAAAAAACCAAGGCGAAATTTCCTGGCGCGATCGGGCGACTTGTTCGGCGGCTCTAGCAGATATTATCGATCGAATGGCACTCTCAAACTACGAGGAACGATATCAGGAAGCCACCGAAGTTTTGGCAGACCTCGAACAAATCACGGTAAAATGGGAGGCTGGGCGATCGCCAGCCACCATCATCACCGACACGATAAATCAATTTCAGCCGAGACAGCGCCCAACCAAACTGTTGCTGTTTGCAGCCATAGCCGCAGCTTCGATATTGACAGCACTGATAATTTACTTTTGGCACAGTCAAAGTCCGGCGAGGGCCAAAGAATTGTTCGCCCGCGGTGTTGCGAAGGCGCAGCAAGGTGACAAAACAGGCGCGATCGCCGATTATACCCAAGCGATCGCCCTCAATTCCAGCGATGCCGAAACTTTCTACAAGCGGGCTAACGCTCGCTACGACATGGGCGCCACCGAGCAAGCAATTGCCGATTACACCCAAGCACTTAAAGTCAATCCCAGCCACACCAAAGCCATCTACAATCGAGCTCTCGCCCGCCGCGACACCGGCGACAAGCGGGGGGCTGTGGAAGATTTTACCCAAGTATTGCGGCTCAATCCTAACAACGGTGACATATATTATCAGCGGGGTTTAGCCTATTACGATTTGGCAGACTACCGCGCGGCAATTGAAGACTACACTCAAGCAATTCGGCTCAATCCCAACGATGCTACAGCATACAGCAATCGGGGTTTAGCTCGATCGGCCAACGGCGACAAAACCGGAGCAATGGCGGATTTTACCCAAGCGATTCAAATTAGCCCCAAGGAAGCTGGGGTTTACTACAGTCGCGGTCGATCGCGCTTTAATCTAGCAGATTATCAAGGAGCGATGGAAGATTACAGTAGGGCGATCGAATTGGAACCGAACCAAGCTGATGCTTATACCAATCGGTGCAGCGCTTACTTAAATTTAGCAACCTACGACAAAGCGATTGAAGATTGCAGCCGAGCAATTCGCCTCGATCCCAAAGATGAGGCAGCTTACAACAACCGCTGCATTGCTCATCTGAATTTAAAGCAATTTCAAAAGGCCAGCGAAGATTGCAGTTTGACGATCGGACTCAACAGCAACAATCCCAAAGCATACAGCAATCGAGGATTAGCTCGATCGGCTTCGGGAGACAAGCAGGGGGCCGTCGAAGATTTCACTCAAGCAATTAAGCTCAATCCCAGCGATGCAGTAGCTTACAGCAATCGCGGTACTATTTACTCAGAACTAAAAAATTACCCTTTAGCGGTTGAGGATTTCGCTCAGTCGCTACGACTCAACCCCAACAATGCTAGCGCTTTTTACAGCCGAGGTCTCGTCCGTCGCCAACTCAAAGATCGGGCTGGGGCGATCGAGGATTTTCAGAAAGCTGCAACACTGTTTCTAGAACAAGGAAGAGCCGATGGTTTTCAAAATGCACAAGCACAGATCAAAGATTCTAAATAAACTATTAGTCATTAGTCATTAGTCATTGGTTATTGGTTATTGGTTATTGGTTATTAGCGCGAGCGTCCCCGCTCGCGAACGTTATTAGTCAGTAGTCAGTAGTCGGTAAACACTGGGAGCATCTCATTTTTGAAAAAAGCATTTTTTATTATAGTGCGAGCGTCCCCGCTCGCGACTATTCCAGGACTCGCGAGCGGGGACGCTCGCACTATTAAATGCAAAACAGAGATGCTCCCTAAACACTCAACTGTCAACCCTTCTTTTGCGCTCTTCGGGCAAGCTGTTAACTGCCAACTATCAACTATCAACTGCCAACTATCAACTGCCAACTGCCAACTGCCAACTGCCAACTGCCAACTATCAACCGTCAACCGTCAACCGTCAACCGTCAACCGTCAACTGCCAACTGTCAACTGTCAACTGTCAAATGTCATTAGCAAAAATGAAAAATCAAGAACAAAAAAGGAAACAGCAAAAATCACCAATTACGAATTACCCATTACCAACTCCCCCTTCCCAGTTACCAATTCGCAATTATCAATTACCAATTACCAATTACCACTTCTCAAATTCCGATATGAACATGGTTGGTCAACTTTTAGACAGGCGTTATCGCGTAGTCCAAATCCTCAGCTCGGGAGCCTTCGGACAAACTTATTTAGCAGTCGATACTCGCCGCCCAGGTCACCCTCAATGTGTAGTCAAACAACTGCGCCCTCCCAGCAACACTTCCACAGTTCTCAAAACAGCTTACCGATTATTTAAACAAGAAGCAGAAATATTAGAAAAACTGGGAAAACACGATCAAATTCCATTTTTACTCGCTTATTTTGAAGAAAGCAATCAATTCTACCTCGTAGAAGAATTTGTACCCGGCCACGCCCTCAATCGGGAAATTGTGGCCGGTCAACCTTGGCGCGAAGAAAGAGTGCTGGATCTGTTGGAAGAAGTGTTAAAAGTTCTCGCCTTCGTACACTCTCAGGGAGTGATTCACCGCGATGTTAATCCCTCCAACTTAATCCGCCGCAAACCAGACGGCAAATTAGTTTTAATTGACTTCGGCTCGGTTAAAGAAGTTGCCAATCACGCCAGCGAGTACGATACAGAATTTCCGCGCACCATTGCGACGGGAACTCCGGCTTATATGCCGATCGAACAATTTCAAGGCAACCCGCAATTTAGCAGCGACCTCTATGCCGTCGGGATGATGGCGATCCAAGCTATCACTGGTTTGCCCGGTACGGATTTGCCAAAATTGCAAGATCCGAGTCCTTCTCACACTGGGGAAATTGTTTGGCGAAACCGAGCTCAATGTTCTCAGGCACTGGCAAATATAATTGACAAAATGGTCTGCCACCAATTTAGCAAACGCTATCCATCGGCTGAGGAAGTTTTGGCCGCTCTCAGCAAGCTGAAACACCGCCAAGAGCCTGGAAATACGGCTCAAAATAAAAATATTTCTCCGTCGAGCTTACTGTCTTCCAATACTTTTTCTTCAGGTTTGGGAAGTCGGTTTTGGTGGCTGATATTAGCTGGATGCGGGGCAATTGCTATGGTATTTCTGTTTAATTATTGCAGCCGCCCGAATCCGATCAAAGCCAAGGAATATTACGAAAAGGGAGTAGCAAAGTCTCGCAATCAAGATGCGGCAGCAGCTTTGCAGGCTTTTGACAAATCAATTCAATTAAATCCTAACAATGGTGAGAGTTTTTATCAGCGGGGTAATGCTAATTATGATTTAAAAAAATATCAAGAAGCAATTGCCGATTATTCTCAGACGATCGCTCTCAATCCTCAATATTTTAAGGCTTATTTTAACCGAGGGCTGGCCCGTCGCGATTTCAACGATAAGCGCGGAGCGATTGAGGATTACACTCAGGTTTTGAAGCTCCAGCCCAACGATGTTGATGCTTACTATGAAAGAGGAGTGACTTATTTAGAAATGCAAGATTACAAGACGGCTATTGGGGATTTGACTGAAGTAATTCGGTTGCAGCCGAACTTGGTTAAAGCTTATCATTCGCGGGGGTTGGCTCGGGCTGGGAGCAGCGATTTGCAGGGGGCGATTGGAGATTATACTGAGGCAATTAAGCTCGATGCTCAGAATGTGGATGCTTTGTACAGTCGGGGGAGAGCGCGCTTTCACCTAGGAGATTATCAGGGAGCATTGGCGGATTATAGTCAGGTAATTGCGATCGATCCCAAGAGTGGAGATGCTTACGCGAATCGTTGCAGCACGCAGTTGAATTTAGGAGCGCATCAAGCCGCAATTGACGATTGCACTCAGGCAATTTCGCTAAGCGAGGAAGATGGGGTTCCCTATAACAATCGCTGTATTGCTTATTTAAATTTGAAGGATTACCCGAAAGCAATTGCCGATTGCACTCAAGCGACAACACTAAATCCCAAGGATTATAATGCTTTCAGCAATCGCGGTTTAGCTCGCAGTGCCGGGGGAGATACACAGGGGGCGATCGCAGATTTTACCGCAGCAATCGGGCTCAATCCCAACGATGCTGAAGCTTACGCCAATCGGGCCAAGGTTTACCAGCAGTTAAATAATTCCAATAGTGCGATCGCCGATTACGTGCAAGCCATTCGGATCAATCCGAATTATGCTGGTGCTTACTACGGTAGAGGCATGGTTAGGCGATCGTTAGGAGACAAAGCAGGAGCAATTAGCGATTTCGAGAAAGCAGGCAAAATCTTTCTCGATCAAGGACTTACCGGCGGTTACAAAGACGCACAATTTGAGATTGACAAACTCAAATAATTCTTAGGTACGTAGTTGCGCTTCAGCGCTCTTTTGCATATATATAAGAAAGAGCGCTAAAGCGCAACAACGTACCTTACTAACCCTCTGGATTTTGAATTCGCTCAACCAAATCATAAAAAGGTTGCCAATTATCCTCAAGAGCGATCGGTTCCCAAACAGCCTCAATCGTCGGCCTCAACAGCGATTGTTCCGGATTGTGCTGGCGCAACCTGTCCGCCATCTTATCCATATCATCCGCCGATAAACTTTGCAAAACGTGACAATAAAACTCCCGCCAAGGTGCTAACAACTCCGTCGCTTCGGCCTCGCTAAAAATTTGATTGACATCATCTCGCCAAGTGCGATTAAACTGTCTTCGCAATTGAAAAAAGAAATCATGATAATCAACTTGAGACTCCGCCAGCATCTTAATTGTCAGCTTCAAAAGCTCATCACCATCAGCCTCAGACAAATCCTCAAATCCCAACCTATTGAGCATCAACTGTCGGTAAGTAGTATTATAATACCCACCAAACTTAGCCAAAGCAGCATCCATATCAGCTTGAGGAATCGCCGCTGCTAGCGGTTGCTGAAGCTTCTCCAAATTCCCGTGACAAATAAACGGTTGATTGCCGTAAGCATAAAGACCATAATAGTCAAAATAAGCTGCTGTAAACTTCGGATTATAAGTCGGAATAAACGCAAAAGGCCCGTAATCAAAACTTTCACCAGTAATCGACATATTATCAGTATTCAGCACCGCATGACAAAAACCTGCCGCCATCCACTGAGCGACCAATTCGGCTACACGCTTGACTAAATCCGCATAAAATAGCGCATACTTTTCTTTCGATGAAACACCAGAAGTGCTAGCTTCTAGATGCAGTTTAGGATAGTAATATTCAATGACAAAATCTAAAAGTTTTTTAATTAAGTCCGGGCGACGGATATAATTTAGCCTTTCAAAAGTGCCAAAGCGGATGTGAGAGTGGCTAAAACGCACCATCACGGACGATCGCGTCGGAGAAGGTTCATCGCCCCGCCACAAAGCATCACCCGTTTCAACCAAACTAAAACAGCGAGACGTGCGAACTCCCAATCGGTGCAAAGCTTCAGCCGCCAAAACTTCGCGAACTCCCCCCTTGAGAGTGAGTCTACCATCAGCACTGCGCGAGTAGGGAGTGCGGCCGGAACCTTTAGTGCCAAAGTCGTAAAGTCTGCCATCAGTACCGCGAACTTGGCCGTACAAAAAGCCTCTACCGTCGCCTAAATTCGGGTTGTATTCGTTGAATTGATAGCCGTGGTAGCGGAGTGCGAGAAAGGGACGCACGCAGTGAAATTTGCCGAATGCTTGAATGAAATCTTCGTCGGTTACTTGTGCCGGATCTAAGCCCAATGTCGGCAATAATTGGTCGTTGCGGAAGCGGAGGATGTGCTGCGGAAAATCTGCCGCCGGGACTTCATCAAAGTAGTCGCCACCGAGGGATTCGAGGGCGGGTTCGTAGTTGAGGGAAAGCAAGGGATTTGACATTTGTCTATTTTATGTTGAAAATGTTGAAATTGGCAACTCATTGTAGGGTGCGTCTGTTGTAAAAATTTTAAACGATAGACAGAGAATCTTCGGCTGACGCACCCTACGGTTAGTTATTGTAGGGTGCGTCTGTTGTAAAAATTTTAAACGATAGACAGAGAATCTTCGCCTGACGCACCCTACGGTTAGTTATTGTAGTTATTGTAGGGTGCGTCTGTTGTAAAAATTTGAACGATAGACAGAGAATCTTCGCCTGACGCACCCTACGGACTCACTACTCGTGACCAATATGTGCCGGAATATCTGGGATGTCATTTGCTCCCCAATCTTCAGGATAAATGCTTTGGGCAACAAATCGATGGAAGCTAGAATATTGCCAATCTTTGGGGGACTGGCATAAACCATGTTTGACTGGATTGTAATGAATATAATTGCAATGATTAGCATAGTCTGTTTCATCTCTAATTAAATGTTCCCAAAATCTTCGCTGCCAAAGATTTCTTTCTTTCCGTTTTTTTCGAGATGGGCTAATTTCGGCTTGTATTCCTAATTTATCAGCGCATTCATGTGTGACAAAAGTTTTAATGAATCGCCAACGAGTTGCATAATTGTTATCACCCTCTGGTAGTGTCCAAATACAATGTATGTGATTTGGCAATAAAACAATTGCCTCAATTGAAAAAGGGTAAAGTTGCTGGACTCGGAGCAGGGATTTTCGTAAAGATTCCCGAGCAATATCGCTGCACAGCCAAGGAATTCTTTGATAAGTGACTTGGGTGAAAAAGTAGGTTGCTCCGGGTATCGTGGCTCTCCGGTAGTTCGACATAATATTGAGTTAGTAGTCGTTAGTTATTGTCGGGTGCGTCAGGACTGAATGTTTTCTGACATTGCTGATTTTTTCGCCTGACGCACCCTACGGTTAGTTATGGACAGACAGATAATCTTCGGCTGACGCACTCTATGGTTGGTTATTATCGTTATTGTCGGGTGCGTCAGGACTGAATCTTTTCTGACATTGCTAATTTTTTCGCCTGACGCACCCTACGGTTAGTTATTGTAGGGTGCGTCAGGACTAAATGTTTTGACGACATACAGATAATTTTTGCCTGACGCACCCTACAGTTGCTCTACCTCCTATTTAAACTGCCACCAAAGTAGGCTCTAAAGTTGCCACTAATTTCAGATTGTACTCATCCTCAAAACACGGCTTTTTATAATCTAAACTCCACAGTTCCAAAGCACAATCGTCACCGGGATTGAGCGGTTGCAGCCGCAAGTGAAACTCTCGAACTTCCGGGCGGTGTTCGCATTTGAAATCAGTAATTGCCCCAATCTGCCGCCTATCCAAAGCCACAGCCAACCGCAGAAATGGATGCAATTTACTAACGACTTCTCGGTATTTTTTCGGGAGAATGACAAAATTTTCGTGTTTCTTTTTTGGAGGATTTTTCCGGTGGTAACGAGCTATATTGGCAATTACTTCAATCTCAGTTTCAGTGTATCCCAATAATTCACCATTGCGAATTAAATAGTAAGAATGCTTGTGGTGCGCCGAATGGCTGACGTACAAACCGCTGTTATGCAGAATCGATGCCGCCCACAGCAACTCGCGTTCTTCGCTTCCCCAATTGTGCAGAATTCCTTGGGTTTGGTCGAATAAATTGAGTGCAAATTCGGCGGTTCTTTCGCTTTGTTGTAAGTTAACTTGATATTTTTGGGCCATGTGCAGAACACTGCGCTGGCGGATTGAACCTTGATAGCGCAATCGGTTTTCAATCAAACCCCGACTTAGCATCCAGTCAACAATGACGCCTTCTCTTAAAGATCGATCGCACACCGTGAGGGATTCCATACCTAATAATGCCATCGCTTCCTGCAAAATCAACGCCCCGGCGAGAATAATTTCCGCCCGCTTGTCCGACATTCCGGGAATTGCTAGCCTTTCGGAGTAGGAAAGTTTGCGGAAACGATTGACTAGCTCGCGCAAATCTTTTAAACTTAACTGATATCCAGCCAGCGGACTCGGAACTGTTCCCAACTTTTCGCGAGCGTTAATTGCAGCCAGAGTTTCGATGGTTCCCGCAGTTCCGATCAAGCGCAGATGTTCGCCTATCTTGAATTGCGATCGCAATTCGTCGATCGGTCTTTCCAGCGAAATCCGAATATAAGCTTGCAAATAGGCAAACTCCTCCCGGCTAATCGGGTCAGTTTTGACAAATTCTCCTGTTAAGCGCACAGCACCAATTTTGGTGCTGGTGAGACAGCGCGGTTCAGAACTATCTCCTAAAATTAACTCAGTAGAACCGCCACCAATATCAATAATCACCTGCGATTGATTGTTGAATTCCATACCCGAAAGAACACCGAGATAAATTCTCCGCGCTTCTTCTTGTCCGGAAATTAAGCTCACATTCAAGTCTAATTCGTCAGCAACTTGTTTGAGAAAATCCCGCCCGTTAGGCGCTTCTCGAACTGCACTGGTAGCCACAGCGATGACTTGTTCAGCATTAAAAGTTTTAGCAATATCTTGAAAACGGCGCAAAGTTGCGATCGCCCTTTCCATCACTTCAGACTTCAAACACCCTGTTTTAGCCTCACAATCACCCAACCGAACCGTATCTTTTTCTCTAGCAATAATCGCAAACGCAGGCAATTTCGGATCGATCCGCGCCACCACCATATGAAACGAGTTAGTACCCATATCAATAGCGGCAATAATGCGATTTGACTCCGCAGCAGCAAGTGAATTAACCATTGGAGTGTATCGGGGTTGACAGATATTTATAATTATTTCACGAATCCAGTGAGGCGCGATCTTAAATCAGCAAAAATCGGGAATTAGGGCATAGGGCATCGGGCATGGGGCATCGGGCATGGGGCAAAGAGGGCATCGGGACATACATCACTTTTTTGAGAACCGCTATAGTAGGTGATTTTGCCTAAAATTTGATAGAATTTAAAGCTAAAAATCTAAAATCTAGAATTGAAATGCTTATAGAGCCCGATCGCCAATCTGAATCTACACTACTTACTATCATCCGGCTGTTGAGATGGGACAAGCCAGCAGGAAGGCTAATTTTAATGATTCCAGCCCTGTGGGCCGTCTTTTTAGCAGCAGACGGAAAGCCGCCCTCCGCATTGGTAGGGGTGATAGTGTTGGGTACCTTAGCCACGAGTGCGGCGGGATGCGTCATCAACGACTTGTGGGATCGCGATATTGACCCGGAAGTAGAAAGAACGCGATCGCGCCCCCTTGCATCCCGCGCCCTAAAAGTGCAAACTGCGATCGGAGTTGCTTTAATTTCCTTTGCTTGCGCCGCCATTCTCGCATTTTATCTCAATCCGTTAAGTTTCTGGCTGTGTGTCGCCGCCGTACCAGTAATTATCTGCTATCCGTTAGCAAAAAGATTCTTTCCAGTCCCACAATTAGTGTTATCAATTGCCTGGGGATTTGCAGTTTTAATTAGTTGGAGTGCCGCCGTCAATAAATTAGAATTAGCAACTTGGTTGCTGTGGGGCGCAGTAGTCTTGTGGACGATGGGATTTGATACAGTTTACGCAATGAGCGACAAAGAAGATGACTTGCGTGTGGGTGTCAATTCCAGCGCTATCTTTTTCGGGGATAACGTAACTAATGCTGTGGGTTTTTTCTTTGTTGGTACTGTCGGTTTGTTAGCAGCAACGGGAATTAATCTGCACTTGCACGTCGGTTTTTGGATAGCAATTTGTGCGGCGGCAATTTTGTGGTTTTTGCAGTACAGTCAACTGCGGAAGGCGGATATTCCCAAGCCTGTTTACGGTGAAATCTTTCGCCAAAATGTTTGGGTTGGGTTTGTCATATTGGCGGGAATGATTGTTGGGGAGATTTTTTAGCCTGCGGTTGGAAACCGCGCCTACACAAACAAAACCCACCTACGTGGGTTAAATAAGTCCACTAAGCCTCTCCAATAATGATTGTGGAACAGGCATCTTGCCTGTTCAAGACTGGCTTTTCTGACGATCGTACCTTCTATGTAAAGTTATATTACAAAAACAGAAACTTCGCATAAAAACTCCGACGCACTCCAGATAGATAAGTAGCGGCGGAAGTTCAGCGAGTTTGACCCACCCTCTGTGTAAAGTTATATTACAAAAACAGAAACTTCGCATAAAAACTCCGACGCACCTCTGATAGATAAATGTCAGCCCAAATTATTGGATTAATCAAGGTGCACCATGTCTAATATATCGATCGGCAATTTAAGCGACAACTATATCTCGATCGACTTCGCAGGTAAAACTGACCCCACAGACACCTATCGTTTTAATCGGCTGAATCCGGGTAGCTTTCGAGTTACGGCGGTCGGATTTAGTTCCATTGTTGGGATGCAGCTTCTCGACACTCAGGGAAAAGTCGTCAAAGATATCGAAACCAACGGCACAAATTCGGGCACTTTTAGCATCGATAATTTGGGCGCAACAAATTATGCACTAAAAATCTCTGCACCTTCGCGCGATACAAATTATCAAGTTACTTTAACCCCAGACGGAAAAGTCGATCCGCTGACAGGCTTAGGCGTTACCTCCGGTTTCTTCACTCCCGATTCAACTGGTCAAGTTGGTTTTGACTGGCTACATGACGGCGGCAATTATAAAGGTGAAGTTGCCATTTTTAGCGTACAAGGTATGGAGAACTTCGATCCTAATTCTGAGGAATTTATCAAAGAATCAGCAAGACGAGCTCTGACAAATTCTACCTTTGGTCACGTCGTAATTTCTGACTCCATAGAAGGTGCAAATCCGCTATTTAACGGCGGTTTAGGAGAGGAAAACTATAACGAGGGACAGTACAGTGGCGCGAAAAAATTTGGGATGAAACCGGGAGATGCTTTTGCGGTGATGTTAGTACCAAATGGTACTGTGCGAGATATCTTTAACAATCCGGGTGCGGACGGTGACAAACGTCCGTTATTATCTTTATCTAGCCTGAATCCAGATGATGCTTTTTTGTTTGGTCAAATAGCAGATGTGACTGGCACCGGCAAGGCATTTGCGATGGAAGATCAGCGAGTCGATCGGGGTTCTGATAAAGATTACAACGATTTAGTTTTCAAGTTGACTGGTGCGACTGGTAAGGCTGTGTCGATCGACAAAGTGATCGATAAGAGCAAAGATTGGACTAAACTCGATGGCGGCAAGAAATTGATCGAGTATGTCACTCCAACACCGCCTGTAGCGACAACGCCACCAGTTGTTGTACCGCCGACAACTCCGCCAGTTGTTGTACCGCCGACAACTCCGCCTGTAGCGACAACGCCACCAGTTGTTGTACCGCCGACAACACCTCCAGTTGTTGTACCGCCGACAATGCCGCCAGTTGCGACAACACCGCCTGCTGTTGTACCGCCAGTTGCGACAACACCGCCTGCTGTTGTACCGCCGACAACGCCACCAGTTGAGACAACACCGCCTGCTGTTGTACCGCCGACAACACCGCCAGTTGCGACAACACCGCCAGTTGCGACAACACCGCCTGCTGTTGTACCGCCGACAACGCCACCAGTTGTGACAACGCCACCAGTTGCGACAACACCGCCTGCTGTTGTACCGCCGACAACACCGCCAGTTGCGACAACACCGCCTGCTGTTGTACCGCCAGTTGCGACAACGCCACCTGCTGTTGTACCGCCAGTTGAGACAACACCGCCAGTTGCGACAACACCGCCTGCTGTTGTACCGCCAGTTGCGATCGCACCGCCTGTAAGAGTAAAACCTCCGATCGCCCCCCCAACTCCTTCACAACCACCTAAGATCGACCCAAAACTGCCTGTAATTGAACAACCGATCGACACTGAAGCGCCTATCCCTATCAGTGTGGCGCCAACGGTCGATCGCACTTTTGTAGGCATCATCGATACTGGGTTTGCTGCGAAGAATCCCGATTTGGATTATTCTAAAGTGACCTTGGGGCGCGATCGCATCGACAAAGACAGCAACCCGTTGTTAAATGCTGGAGAAGGGAACGAACACGGCACGTTTAGCTGGGGTTTAGTAAGTGCAATTCAAGGGAATGATATCGGGATTGATGGCTACAACGATGGGGCGAATGTTTACCTAAGTCGGGCAATTGGTTCGGGGGAATGGGATTTAGCTTTAACTGATTTTGTAAGTGAAGCGAAGGGACAAAAGAAGAAGAATGCGATCGCACTTCTTCCCCTGGATTTAACTCAAAAGAATGCTGACGGTAGCATTACTACTCGTTACGAGTTTACAGCGCGGGAGCGTGCGGCTTTGGAAAATGCGCGTCAAAATGGGGTGCTGTTGGTTGTAGCGGCTGGTAATGACGGCGGTGTGATGTCGGTTTTGGGTCAATCTTCTCAGGAGTTTGACAATATTATCACGGTTGGTTCGTCGGATGGTTTTGGGCGATCGGATTATTCGAGTTACGGCTACGGTTTGGATATTTTAGTGCCCGGTGGAACAATTGAAAATCCGACTTTATCGACTGTTGGCGATGATGTCGGTCAAATGTCGGGAACTTCGGCATCCGCAGCTAAGGCGGCGGGAATGTTGTCTAAGGTTTGGGATAGCAATCCTGCTTTGAGTGTGACTCAGGTTATCGATGTTTTGACTGGAAGTGCGATCGATTTGAAGGAGCCCGGATGGGATGAGGAAACGGGTTTTGGGGTGGTGAATTTGAATAAGGCTGTGGAAGTGGCGAAGGATACAAAGCCGCAAAGTTACACGCCTAGTCCTTTCTTGAGTCCGACAACTTGGGGTTTAGAAGGACTGGTGACACCCTTAGAAAGGGCGACGGCCGATCAGTTTAGTGGCAATGGCAAATACTATGATTGGCAATCTTACACTCTTAAGTTTGGAGATACCCTCAGTCAAATTGCATTCGACACAATGGGCGATGCTTCTGCTGCTGCTTACAACTGGATTGCTAAACGCAACAATATTCCAGAGGCTAGTAAGATTCAGGCTGGGGCTACAATTCAGATTCCCAAAGAAGTATCAGCACCTCAGCCAGTTAACCCAGGCCCAATTAATCCAATTCCACCTAGTTCAATTTCTGTCAATGGACGCACCATTAGTGGCAATTTTTATCCTGTTTTTCAGAATTACAAAGGAACACTTGGCAATCCCATTTCAGATGTCGTCAATTATGGTAGTACCAGCTATCAACTATTTGACAAAGGGTCAATTATTAGCAGTAAAAATGGAACTTTTCCGCTTTACGGTGGCATCCGTCAGGCATTCTTGAATACAGGTGGCTTAGAAGGCTGGTTGGGAGCTCCGAAGAGTGAAGAAAAGGGGCTGGGGAATGGGAATATCATTCAATACTTTGATAAGGGCTACATCTACTGGAATGGTGGTAAGGCAACTGCTTACAAAGAAGGTAGCGGTATTCCAGTTGATCAGACTCAAAATCTTGGTAATCAACCACTTTTGAATAATACAAATTCTCAACCTTCTCTCTTTGCTAATCCAACTTCATTTAATCCTTTAGTCGGATTCAATAATCCTTTACAAGGTGCTGGCAGCCTGACACAAGGACCTGGTGGTTCAACTTCACATACCGGCAGAGCGCAATATGCCATTGATTATGGTGTTAACTTGGGTACACCTGTATATGCCATGCGTTCAGGTACAGTGAAAAGAGTAATAGATGCCTATTCAGACACAGGTGGTGGCCCAGAAAAAGCGAATCAAGCAAACTTAGTTACGATTGAGCATGATGGAGGATATCGTTCTGCTTACTTACATCTACAACGTGGATTTAGTTCAAAAGTAGCAGGGGGAATAAAGGAAGGTAATACTGTCAAAGCAGGACAGCTAATTGGGTACAGTGGCAATTCGGGTTGGAGTACAGGTCCTCACTTGCACGTAGAAGTTCATAGACCAAATAGTAATGGTACTTTTGGTCAGACTGTCGCATTCCGAATTAGTTAATTTCTTCTAAATTGTGTCAGGCGATCGCCCATAATTCATCAAACGATCGATCGCCCTTCTTACATCCGCGTTAATCTGCGTCCATCTGCGGTCAAAAAAGATCGATCGCCCTTTCTAACAATTCAGAAGGGCGATCGCCCTTATTTTGCATTCAACTCACAAATAATTGTCAGTTCAGCCAATTATTGCTAAAATGATCCCAAAATACTATTCTGATTAGCCAATGAGCAACATCTCTATCAGCTTGCCAGATGACTTACTCACATACGTCAATCAAAAAGCGCCAAACCCCAGTGCTTTGATCGAATCTCTCTTAAAACAATGGCGAAAACAACAAGAAAACCAAGCTTTAGCAGAAGCTTGTAAGCTAATTGACGAATTAGATTTAGGATGGGATGAGGAATGGCAAGCTCAAGCGATTACCGACTGGGAAGTATCTGGATAGCTAGATTCGATCCGTCAGTAGGAACAGAAATACGCAAAACGCGACCGGCATTAGTGATTTCTGGTACGTTGTTTAACGAGCGACGCAGCAAAGTGACTGTTTTGCCGTTTACCTCCGCTCGTGCTCACGATCCTCGGATTTCTGCTGCTGTAATATTAGTACCCGCATCCCCACAAAATGGTTTAGATGCAGACAGTTTGCTAGTCTGTGTCGATCTCATGACTTTCGACAAAACGAGATTAGTACAGCAAGTCGGCCAATTGGAATCCGAGCTATTTTCCCAAGCTCAAGAGATTTTGCAGCGCTATTTGGAATTATAGCGATCGCCCGACGCTAACTCTCACCAAAAATAAAAGCGAGATCCATTTTGGAACTATCCAAAATGGATCTCGCTTCTGCTTGTAGGATGGAATAACCGCTTCCATCTCCCAATTTCCATGACCACCCCCATCCAGCAAGAAGCCCGCCAAATTCTCGACACTCTCGCCTTTACCCCCTTCGATCGATGCCATCCCCTCAGCCGCGACTTCGACACCATTCCTGCTAAAGTTGGTTTGTACGCCTTTCGACATCGCACCGAAGGATTGCTCTACATCGGCAAAGCCAAGAACCTCCGCGATCGACTCCGAGGCGGTCACAAAGCCTTTCTCTGGGGCTGGCTCGATCGCTACGATCCAGATGATGTAAGGATCGCCTTTGTTACCCTCAACCAATGGCAAAAACCAGGGTTATTATATGAATTAGAAACCCTCATCCTGCAAGCTACAAATCCTCCCTACAACGTTAAAATCCCCAGAGAACAATGAATCATACCCTCAACATCCAACACTTGCCACCATCCGCTATTCATTCGCTGATGACCCATTTGCCGGACTATGTGAAAGTCGCCCTGATGGAAAAAGCTACGCAGCTAGAATGCTCTCTGGAAGCTGCGATCGAAATGGCGATCGCTAGTTTTCTAGACTCAGAAGCTTTCAGCTTTGAAGATTGCCTATTATCGCAACGTCTTCAGGAATCAGAACTGGTAGAATCTCCCCAAAGGAAATAGGGAACGATCGCCATTTCTCAGGATAATTCAGAAAGGCGATCGACCATAATTCATCAAAAGATCGATCGACCTTCTGACATCCGCGTTAATCTGCGTCCATCTGTGGTCAAAAAAGAGCGATCGCCCTTTCTAACAATCCAGAAGGGCTATCGCTCTTCAACTTCCCATCTCAAGACTAAAGATTTATTCATTCTCATCAACATTATCAAAAATATCTTCGATGTCCCGTGCTCCGTGAATCACGCGCAAAATTTCTACCTCTGAGTCTATGAGACGGTAGAAAATCAGATATCTCCTAAAACCTTTAATAGCTTATTGTCGCACATCGATTAAATTCGGATGAGAAAATTGACAGCGTTTTCCCATTTTCGGCGTTTGGGCCAATTGTTTAAAGGTTTCTCCCGCCGCGACAAGAAAGCGATCGGAAGCATCCATATTATCTTCCGCAATGTAAGTTGCCAATTCAATTAAATCGCGGATAACTTGCGGACGTTTTTGGATCGAGGTCATTTTTCTCCCTGCAACCCCTGATTCTGGGAAATACGCGATCGCACAGCTTGACGAATCTCCATCCAATTTTCCTCCGTCATAGCGGTAGGATTTCCCGATTCCAAACCCTCTAATAACATCGCTTCCAAACGTTCTGAAGCTTTACGTTTTTGGTCTTGGCGAATTAACTCACGGAAATACTCGCTAGCTGTACTATAACCACCTTGGGCTACCTGTGCTTCTATATAAGTTCGCATTGAGTCAGGTAGAGAAATATTCATGCTTGTCACGGGTATTACTTACCTCATTTAACTCGTTATTTTTAATATGGCAGATTTTGCCATTTTTTGTCAAGTCTCATAACCACTAATTTTTTAATAATAAAATGGGAAAGGGCGATCGCTTCGTAATATCAATACTCCGTCAATTCTTGCAAGTCTGTATCTTCCTTATAGATTTCTGCATAGAGAGCCGCAGATTCTTCCAATTGCTCCGCATACTCCGCATCCTCTGGGTTATCCCAAATTTTAGCAAAAGCTGCTTCTGAGAGTTTGGTCACAGTATCAACTAGAACACCAGCTTCACTTCGCGTTAATAGGAAGTCGATAAAATCTTTTAATACCGTAATTTTATCTGGCGGTAAACTACGAATTTTTTCCATCAGCTCTGCTTCTGGGTTTTGGGTGATACTCATTTGAGCTACCACTTATTTATTGATAAGATAGCATATACTTGATATTCCGTCAATATTGCGATGTTGCAGAAACGATCGCCCAAACTGGTAAAATCCTAGCAAATCCCAGATGAAATCCCAAATGAGAGTAAGCAAATTCAACTTTTGTGCGATCGCAATTTTCCTAACTTTGGGCATTTTCGGCAGTACCAAAGCAGACGGAGGAATTGCACAGTTCAGTTTCAGCAACAAATCCACTCAAACTTTAGCACAAACCCTCCCTCCTCCTCCGCCTCCTGCTCCTGCCAAATTACCTGTCACCGAACAAGAAGGCCCGCCAATTACTAGCGAATCCGTGCCGGATCAAATAGCTTTAGCAACCCATTTGCAGACTATCAAAGCTAGAATGTTCGGTGCTTACTGGTGTCCTCACTGTCACACGCAACAAGAACTTTTCGGCCAACCCGCATTTACCGCGATTACTTACATTGAGTGCGATCCCAGAGGTAAAGATGCTCAACCAGATTTGTGCAAAGCAGCTAATATTAAAGCTTATCCCACTTGGGAAATTCGCGGTAAATATTACACTGGTAGGCTATCTTTGGAAAAAATTGCTATCTTATCGGGTTATAAAGGCAGCAGGAATTTTCAGCCACAACTTCCCTCTCCTTAAATATATCTAAATTAGGAATGAGAATTAAATAACTTACAATTTTAATTATTCTGGGATGGGCGTCCCGCCGGTCCAGAAAAGACGGGCGGGACGCCCATCCGACAAATATGTGTAAGTTATTAAATTTTCGTTCCTTAGTTGACGACACTCGCCCACTAAAAAACCGGGTTTTTGAACCGAGATTGACGGTTTTAGGCAAAAATTTTGGTTAAAAACCCGGTTTCTTGCCACCTGCGCGTCTAGCAGTATAAATGTAAGGCGCACAAGCACCTGAATTTATGACTTTTATGAATCGAGCTTATGAATAATATGAATTGACGTAAAAGCGAGATAATTATTTAATGGTACTTAGGCGGACATATCTATTTTAATTCCAAATTAGCACTTATTCACGAGACTGAAACGATGCACTTACAATCTAGGAAAAAACTAATAACTTTCAGCAGTTTGCTGTGCTTGTCAGCAATTGTATTTCCGGTAGCCAGCCAAGCTATAACTGTACAAGAAGTACCGAATCCACGCCAAAATCACACTTGGGTAACAGATAAAGCAAATATTCTCAGCGACAGCACGGAAATTCAGCTAAATCAGGTGATTGCGGAGTTGGAGGCGAAAAATGGCTCAGAAATTGCAGTGGTGACAGTGCCTGATACTAAGCCATCCGCGACACCCAAAGCATTTGCTACAGAATTATTTAACTCTTGGGGAATTGGCAAGAAAGGTAAAAATAACGGAGTTTTATTGTTGATTTCGTCGGGGGAACGCCGCGTTCAGATTGAAACTGGTACCGGGATTCAAGGCATTTTGCCGGATGCGAAAACTGTGAGTATTATTCAAACGGAAATTACGCCCAAATTTAAACAGCAAGACTTTGACGGGGGGACATTGGCGGGGACAAAGGCGTTAGTTAATGTTTTGCAAACTCCGATCGCAAATGTGCGATCGCAAAACGCGCTACCTTTGGCTCCCATAGTACCAGGACAAGGCGTACAACCGTCTGCAAATACTCAATCTCAAAATACGCTGCCTTTGGCTCCCATAGTACCAGGACAAGGGGTAACACCGTCGCCAATACCTGCTCAATCGCCAGTTGTTACGGATGATAACTCATCAGGTGGCGTGTTCATATTTTTCTTAATCCTTGCCTTGCCTGTGTTATTGATAGGATGGATAATTCGGTCTATTATGTCCAGTTCCCGCTCTTCTTCTAATAGTCGCAGGCGTCATTACGGTAATAGAACCAGCGGTAATAGCACCAACGGTTACGGTAGCAGTAGTAACGATTACAGTAGCAGTAGCAGTAGCAGTAGTAGCGATTACAGTAGTAGCAGCAGTAGCGACTCGGGCGGTAGCTTTGGTGGTAGTGACTCTGGGGGTGGTGGCGGTGGTGGGGATTACTGATAGTTGTAAGGTGCTCTTCGGCGCACCCTATTTGAGCTTGATTTATACATTTTCCCTAGAATGACCACAATCATATTGGTTTGTAGTGAGGACTTTAGTCCTCGGATGGATGCGGACTGAAGGCCTCACTACAAACCCTATTCGCTCGTGAATGATAGCCTTTCTCAGAAAGGTTCGCGGAACTTACAGTTTTTATTGTTCTTGTGGGATGGGCGTCCCGCCCGTCCTTTCTAGACGGGCGGGACGCCCATCCCACAAATATGTGTAAATTATTTAATTCGCGATCCTTAGTTTAAGGGTGATAGAAGCTGTCAGTCATACCTCATCTCTTTGAGAAAGGCTATATATCATTTTCCCTAGAATGAACACCATCATATTGGTTTGTAGTGAGGACTTTAGTCCTCGGATGGATGCGGACTAAAGTCCTCACTACAAACCTTTTTTAGGATTAACTTTTACTCCGAAAAGTAGTCTGTAACTATTTTCAAAATTCGGGAGGAGGCTAAGCCGTCGCCAAAGGGATTAATTGCCATTGCCATCGCGTCGTAAGCTTTAGAATCACTCAGCAATTCTGCGGCTTTTGCTGTAATTGTATCAGAATTTGTACCGACAAGTTTAGCAGTGCCTGCGGAAACTGCTTCTGGCCTTTCTGTGGTTTCTCGCAATACTAAAACTGGCTTACCCAAACTCGGTGCTTCTTCTTGCAATCCGCCTGAATCTGTCAAGATTAAATGACTTCTCTGCATCGCTCCTACTAATTCTGCGTAATCTAATGGTTCTGTTAAAAAGATTCTTGAATGGTCGCCCAATAGAGCTTTTAATGGTTCCCGGACTGTGGGATTTCGGTGTAGTGGTAAGAGCAAGGCTGTGTCGGGAAATTTATCTAAGATTTGAATAAATGCCTTGGCAATTCCTGCTAATGGTTTGCCCCAATTTTCGCGGCGGTGTACTGTTGCTAAAATGGTGCGATGTTGGCTCCAATCTAAGTTGGGAATGTTGCATTCGGGTTCGCGTTTGGCGACAGATAGCAAAGCGTCGATGACTGTGTTGCCTGTACGGTGAATTTCTCCCAAAACGCCCGATCGCACTAAATTATCCGCAGCCAGCGCTGTTGGGGCAAAATGCAGCCGTGTGAGCTGCGAAATCAACCGCCGATTAGCTTCTTCGGGATAGGGATTGAACACGTCGTCAGTCCGCAATCCGGCTTCTACGTGACCTACGGGTATTTTTTGGTAGAATGCAGCCAAGGCAGCGGCAAAGGCTGTCGTTGTATCTCCCTGTACTAAGACGATTTCTGGCTGCAACTCTTTAAACAAGGCTTCCAAACCATGCAAACTCCGGGAAGTGATATCTGTCAAGCTTTGCTGGTGCTGCATAATGGCTAAATCTCGATCGGCTTTCAGGTCGAACATCTGCATCACTTGCTCGACCATTTCTCGGTGCTGACCGGTTAAAATTACTTGGGTGTCAAAGTTTGGCGATTTTTTGAACAGTTGAATTACTGGGGCTAGTTTAATCGCTTCCGGGCGAGTTCCTAAGACTATGCAAACGCGGTGAATGGTTTTGGGCATATTCATTCAGTTGACAGTTGACAGTTGACAGTTGACAGTTGACAGATGAGGGCGAACTCTACCTGGCAGTCCGAGGATTGGAGTAATGAATAGTCTTCTTTTAATTTCTACCTACAAGGGTTCCGGCTTTAAACCAATTCTTTGTGGTAAAATATAGTTAAGTTTATTGATGCTCGCATTTTGACTACTTTCAAGAACAGGCAGGATGCCTGTCCCACAATAATCCAATGTTTTTGTATGCACGCGAACCTGCACATAAATAGATGATTGCTTGGGCGCAGAATGTTAGTTCATCCGAATCTACTTAATGTTAAAATTATCTCGACCATTGGAGTTTTTTAATCTTTAATTTAATTTATTATGCCATATCGATACATTTTATTTTACAAACCTTACGATGTTTTAACTCAGTTCACTGACCATTCAGGGGAAACTAAACGCAGCACTCTTAAAGATTTTATTCCGATTCCTGATGTTTATGCGGTGGGAAGACTCGATCGCGATAGTGAAGGTTTGCTACTGTTAACCGATGACGGACAAATGCAGCACCGCCTCAGCGATCCGAAATTCGCTCATCCCCGCACTTACTTGGTGCAAGTCGAAGGGGTTCCCGATGCAGGCGCGATCGCCCGTTTGCAAACTGGTGTCACCATTCAAGATTATCGGACTCGATCGGCAAAAGTGCAATTATTGTCCGCAGAACCCGAATTGCCGCCCCGCGAACCCCCGATTCGATTTCGCAAACACATTCCGACAGCTTGGCTGGAAATGACTCTCACCGAAGGCCGCAACCGCCAAGTGCGCCGGATGACGGCAGCAGTGGGGTTTCCGACGCTGCGGCTGGTGAGAAGCGCGATCGGGCATTTGCGTCTGGAAGGCCTCAAACCCGGTGAATGGCGCGAATTAACTCAAACAGAAATCAAACTATTTTAAGATTTGCACAGAACAGCATCAGGAGCCTGCATTGTGCACCCTAATTTCTGGAAGGTAAACTAAAACTTTCCTTTCCATCCCGATCTTTTTGCACCCGAGCTCCCAACTTAACAAGAGCTTGTTTTGCCCTTTGACGCACCAACTTATCAGTTGTTTGATAATAAACCGTGCTCCAAGCATTAAACCGCACCGACACGCTATCTGGATCTCGGCGCAAAAACTCAGCAGTTGCTCGAAAAAGCGGCGCCAATTTCTTCCCCTCCTGGGTCTTTTCCACCCAATCAGCAGCCATTTCGTGAGAGCGAATTGACTCGGGAATGTCTCCCAACAGCAGTAACTCATCAAGACCTTTTGTTCGCCACACTATCCACGCTTGGGGATGAATTTGCGGCGACAAGGCGTTAGTACCCCGCTCGATGAACTTAATAGCAGTTTCAGGTTTTCCCTGATAAAAAGAAACGGCTGTTGACAGAAACAGGTAGATGTCAGCCCACCTGGGGTCGCGCTGGGTAACTATGTCAAAATAATCTTGGCCCAGATTGTAGCCGGTCACATTTCGTGCTTCGTCATCGCCAAAATACTGCAAAAATTTGAGAAATGTCCAATCTGCAATTAAATTGTCAAACCCAAAACTAGGGAGATTTTTGAGCATTTTCAGCCGCAGGGCTTCTTGCTGGGCTTCTTGCTGGGCGGCTTGCTTGAAACTAGCAGCAGATATTGCAGAGAGCGGCTTTTGCTCCTCAACGCCAACTGAGGTCATTCCGCCTAATTGCCCGATCGACTGCATGGTAATGACTCCAGCCAGCGCTGCTGCACCGATAACTCCATTAACGAGCAGACTCAACCACTTACGCGAAAAATTTTCGATTTTAGTTTCCATGAGACATTTAAATCCAAGTTTTAAATTAAGTTTATTAAAATAGAGTAATGATTGGTTGGCGATCGACTATAAAGCTGGTTAAACTATCCAAAGGGATGCTATGGCCTCCACAACATAGTTTAAGTGGTAGTTTGAGATTTTTTAGCAATTTTAAATCTCAAATCAACAATCAAAAATAGAATTGAGCCAAAATTCAATGAATCAAGCCCGCAGACGCTTTTCTAAGTTACAGGCAGCCCTGTTCACTGGGGCGATGGCAACAACCGCTTCGATATCTTTACTCGTTCCCAGTCTGAGTCAGTCAGTCCGCGCCGAACTTCAAGATAGCCCCAAAGCTGTCTTAGACGAAGCTTGGCAAATTGTGAACCGAGATTATGTCGATCCAACCTTTAACAAGACTGACTGGCAAGTTACCCGCCAAGAATTGCTCAGCAAAAATTATACTTCTCGCGAAGCTGCCTACACTGCCCTCCGCAATGCCCTAGAAAAATTAAAAGACCCCTACACCCGCTTCATGGATCCGAAACAGTACGAAGCGCTGAAGAGTCAAATCTCCGGGGAACTGACAGGGGTGGGGATGAGGCTCGAAGAAGACGAGAAAACGAAAGCGATCACGGTAGTTGAGCCGATGGAAAATTCCCCAGCCCTGAAGGCAGGGATTCAAGCTGGCGATACGATTTTGGTGATTGACGGCAAACCTACCAAAGGTATGACTGTCGCGGATGCGGCTCAAATAATTCGGGGTGCCGAAGGCACGAAAGTCACGCTGCGGATTGCTCGTCAGGGCAAAAGCGAGTTTGATATTACTCTGACTAGGGCGAAAATTGAGGTAGCAGCGGTTCGCTACAGCCTTAAGAAGGAAGCTGACAAGAATGTCGGTTATATCCGCTTGCAAGAGTTTAGCTCCCACGCGGGCGAACAAATGCAGCGGGCGATTAAAAATCTCTCGGAGCAGAAAGCTGACGCTTTTGTGTTG
Source organism: Microcoleus sp. PH2017_24_DOB_U_A (assembly GCF_020738205.1). NCBI lineage: Bacteria > Bacillati > Cyanobacteriota > Cyanophyceae > Oscillatoriales > Microcoleaceae > Microcoleus > Microcoleus sp. PH2017_24_DOB_U_A. Next base: position 882 of record NZ_JAEQCT010000104.1, on the reverse strand, counting down.
GATTTGCGGGGTAATCCCGGCGGGTTGCTGTCGGTGAGCATTGATATCGCGCAGATGTGGATGGATTCTGGGGCGATCGTCCGTACAGTCTATCGTGCGGGAGATTCTCAGGAAATGCGGGCCAACCGCACTGCAATCACTAACAAGCCTTTGGTGGTGTTGGTGGACAACAACTCGGCCAGCGCCAGCGAGATTTTGGCCGGTGCGCTGAAGGACAACAAGCGCGCCACTGTGATGGGCGGCCAAACTTTTGGCAAAGCTTTGGTGCAGTCTACGCATCCTTTGTCTGACGGTTCGGGATTGGCGGTGACGATCGCCCACTACTATACTCCCAACGGTACGGATATCAGTCACAAGGGCGTTACTCCCGATGTCAAGGTGGAAGTTAGCGACGAACAAAAGCTGAAATTAGCTAATAAACCGACGTTGGTTGCGACGAAGGACGATCCTTGCTACGCGCAGGCGATCGCACTTTTGAAAACTAGCGCTGCATCGGTACGTCCCACTGTTGGTAATGAGGCTCTTGCTCCTAAAAAGTAGTTGAACACCGTCAGACAATAACAATTAGTTTTAAGATGAAACCCGCACCGGCGGGTTTTGTTTTGTCAAGAATTGATTGCATCGATTAATCACTGTAAGATTAGTTCGTAGTGCGGACTTCAGTCCGCAGCCAGTAAGATTGGTTCGTAGTGCGGACTTCATATCGTTTCCGGGTGCATCGGAATTATATAGTGCGAGCGTCTCGCTCGCGACATAGATCGCGAGCGAGACGCTCGCACTACATAGGGCTTGCTGAAAAATCAATCACATATTGCGTGGCATAGGTTTAGATGGCGCGAGGGAGAAAAAAGTGCAAGATAAACAGGTAATATAGATCAAAAC